>DATCZX010000001.1:0-7397 GCA_036525695.1 Gammaproteobacteria bacterium
CAGGTGGTCAAGGCGGTGTTCGAGAACTTCGACGACTTCAAGAAACTGCACCCCGCCTTCGAGGACCTGGACAAGGCGCAGATGATCAAGGACGGCCTCTCGGCGCCGTTGCACGACGGTGCGGCGAAGTACTACCGCGAGGCGGGCCTGCTCAAGTAGCCGCGTGACGGGAGCGCAGGCTCCCGGGCCCAGGCACGGGCTGCTCCCGGTCCAGTCGGCCGGGAGCGGCCCGTCTTCTTCCGATCCCATCGGGGAGAGCCGATGAGCGAGGAACCGAGCAGGGGCGCGGATGCGCCGGACGTCCGCGAGATGGTCGCGCAGGCCGACACCGGCGCGCGTCACCCGGGGGGGATCCCCGGCAAGATGCTTCTGGCGGTGCCGTTGGCCTGGTCGCTGTTCCAGCTCTGGTACGCGTCGCCGCTGCCGTTCATCCTCGAGTTCGGGGTGCTCAACGACACCCAGGCCCGCGCGATCCACCTCGCCTTCGCGCTGTTCCTGGCCTTCACCGCCTTCCCGGCCTTCACCCGCTCGCCGCGCAGCTACATCCCCCTCGCCGACTGGGCGTTCGCCTTCGTCGGGGCCTGGAGCGCGGCCTACCTGTTCCTGTTCTACGCCGAGCTGTCCGGGCGTGCCGGTGCGCCGACCACACTCGACCTGCTGACCGGTGGTGCCGGCATGCTGCTGCTGCTCGAGGCCACGCGGCGGGCGCTTGGCCCCCCGCTGATGGTGGTCGCGGCGGTGTTCCTGTTCTACACGCTGGCCGGGCCGCACATGCCCGACGTGATCGCGCACAAGGGGGCCAGCATCAACAAGCTGCTGTCGCACCAGTGGCTGTCGACCGAGGGGGTGTTCGGCGTCGCCCTCGGCGTGTCGACCAGCTTCGTCTTCCTGTTCGTGCTGTTCGGTGCCCTGCTCGAGCAGGCAGGGGCCGGCAACTACTTCATCAAGGTCGCCTTCTCGCTGCTCGGGCACATGCGTGGCGGACCGGCCAAGGCAGCGGTGGTCGCCTCCGGCGCGACCGGCCTGATCTCGGGCTCCTCGATCGCCAACGTGGTCACCACCGGCACCTTCACCATCCCGCTGATGAAACGGGTCGGCTTCCCCGGTACCAAGGCCGGCGCGGTCGAGGTGGCGGCATCGACCAACGGCCAGCTGACCCCCCCGATCATGGGCGCGGCGGCCTTCCTGATGGTCGAGTACGTCGGCATCTCCTACGTCGACGTGATCAAGCACGCCTTCCTGCCGGCGATCATCTCCTACATCGCGCTGGTCTACATCGTCCACCTCGAGGCGTGCAAGGCCGGCATGCAGGGTCTGCCGAAGCGCACCCAGCGCACCTTCGCGCAGAGCGCCCTGGTGTTCCTCACCGTCGTCATCGGCCTGATGCTGCTGACCCTGGCGGTCTACTACGGCATCGGCTGGATCAAGGGCGTGGCCGGCGACGCGGCGATCTGGATCATCGCCGCCGGCGTGCTCGCCGCCTACCTGGGCCTGCTGCGGGTCGCGTCGCGGGTGCCCGAGCTGCACGTCGACGACCCGAACGCCGATGTGTTCGAGCTGCCCGAGGTCGGACCGACGGTGCGTGCGGGGCTGCACTTCCTGCTGCCGGTCGTGGTGCTGGTCTGGTGCCTGACCGTCGAGCGCTTCTCGCCGGGGTTGTCGGCCTTCTGGGCCACGCTGTTCATGATCCTGATCGTGGTCACGCAACGGCCGCTGCTGGCATGGATGCGCGCCAGGCCGGATCTCGGGCAGCTCCGCCGCGGGTTCGACGAACTGGTCGAGGGGCTGATCGTCGGCGCGCGCAACATGATCGGTATCGGTGTCGCCACCGCGGCGGCAGGCATCGTCGTCGGTACGGTCACCCTGACCGGCATCGGCCTGGTGATGACCGAGTTCGTCGAGTTCATCTCGGGTGGCAACGTCATGCTGATGCTGATCTTCACCGCCATGATCAGCCTGCTGCTCGGCATGGGTCTGCCGACCACCGCCAACTACATCGTGGTGTCGACGCTGATGGCACCGGTGATCGTCACGCTCGGGGCCGAGAACGGGTTGGTCGTGCCGCTGATCGCGGTGCACATGTTCGTCTTCTACTTCGGCATCCTCGCCGACGACACCCCGCCGGTCGGGCTGGCCGCGTTCGCTGCGGCGGCCATCGCGCAGAGTGACCCGATCCGCACCGGCATCCAGGGCTTCATGTACGACATCCGCACGGCGATCCTGCCGTTCATGTTCATCTTCAATACCAACCTGCTGCTGATCGGGATCGAGAACGCGCTGCACCTGGTGGTCACGGTCGCCTCGGCGGTGACCGGCATGCTGCTGTTCGCGGCCGCGACCCAGGGTTGGTGGCTGACCCGCAGCCGCGTCTGGGAGTCGCTGGCGCTGGTGCTGATCACCTTCACCCTGTTCCGCCCCGGCTTCTGGTGGGACGAGTTCTACCCGCCCGATCTCAGGTTGCCGGCGACCGAGGTCTACACCACGGCCGCCTCCGTCCCCGAGGGCGGCATGCTGGTGGTCGAAGTCGCCGGCGAGACGCTCGAGGGCGATTTCGTGCAGAAGGTCGTGCCCCTGCGCCTGAGTGCCGGCGGCGACGGGGCCGAGCGGCTCGCCGAGGCCGGCATCGAGTTGCGCGAAGAAGAGGGGCAGTTGCTGGTCGACAATGTCATGTTCGGCAGCCCGGCAGCCGAGCAGGGGATCGACTTCGACTGGGAGCTCAGGGCGGTCGTGGTCGCCAACGACCGCCCGGCGAAGGAGTGGATGTTCCTCCCGGCGCTGCTCCTGCTCGCCGCCATCGCCTGGCTGCAGCTGCGCCGCCGCGCCGCCGGGCCGTTACCAGTGCAGACCACCTGAGGAGGGGCGATGTTCAAGCACATCCTGGTTCCGGTCGACCTGCAGGAGACCCAGTTCGCAGCGCGGGCGCTGTCGATCGCGGTCGACCAGGCGCAACACTGTGCCGCAGACCTGCACGTGCTGGTGGTCATCCCCGGCTTCAGCATGCCGATGGTCGCCGCCTACTTCCCCAACGACGCGTTCGAGAAGGCGTGCCGCGACGTCCAGCAGCGACTGGAGGCCTACGTCGGCCAGAACGTGCCCAACGACGTGCGCGCCACCTGGAGCGTGCGCCAGGGCCACCCGGCGGAGAACATCGTCGCCGAGGCCAAGGAGCGTGGCATCGACCTGATCGTGATGCCGTCGCACACGCGCTCCAAGCTCGAGAACCGCTTCATCGGCTCGTGCGCCGCCCGGGTCGCCGAGCTCGCCCGCTGCTCGGTGATGGTGGTGCGCGACTGACCTGCCGGCGCGCCGGGCCGTCGCGGGGGGCGACCACTTGCGCTAGATTTGCCTGCACCGCCGCCTCCGGCGGCAGGTACTTCATCCCATGGAGAAGACGATGACCGAGAACCTTGCCCTGATGCGCAGCGACGCCTACATCGACGGTGCCTGGGTCGCCGCCGACGACGGCGCGCGCTTCGCGGTGACCGACCCCGCCAGCGGCGCGCTGCTCGCCGAGTTGCCGGACATGGGCGCGGCCGAGACGCGGCGCGCGATCGAGGCCGCCGATGCGGCCTGGCCGGCGTGGCGCGCGAAGACCGCGAAGGAGCGCGGCGCGCTGCTGCGCCGCTGGTTCGAGCTGCAGCTGGAGCACCAGGAGGAGCTCGCGCGGCTGCTGACCGCCGAGCAGGGCAAGCCGCTGGCCGAGGCGCGCGGCGAGGTGGTCTACGGCGCCTCGTTCGTCGAGTGGTTCGCCGAGGAGGCCAAGCGGGTCTACGGCGAGGTGATCCCGGCGCACACCGCTGACCGCCGGCTGGTGGTGATCAAGCAGCCGATCGGCGTCGCCGCGGCGATCACGCCGTGGAACTTTCCCATCGCGATGATCACCCGCAAGTGCGCCCCGGCGCTCGCCGCCGGCTGCCCGGTGGTGGTCAAGCCGGCCGCGCTGACCCCGCTGTCGGCCCTGGCGCTGGCGGCGCTGGCCGAGCAGGCCGGGATCCCGCCGGGGGTGTTCAACGTGGTCACCTCGCGTCGCTCGGCCGCGGTCGGCGGCGAGCTGACCTCGAACCCGACGGTGCGCAAGCTGTCGTTCACCGGTTCGACCGAGGTCGGCAAGCTGCTGATGGAACAGTGCGCGGGGACGGTCAAGAAGCTGTCGCTGGAGCTCGGCGGCAACGCCCCGTTCATCGTCTTCGACGACGCCGACCTCGATGCCGCGGTCGCCGGGGCGATGGCCTCGAAGTACCGCAACACCGGGCAGACCTGCGTCTGCGCCAACCGCATCCTGGTCCAGGACGGGGTCTACGACGCCTTCGCCGCCAGGCTGGCCGCCGCGGTCGCGTCGCTGAAGGTCGGGCCCGGCACCGAGGACGGGGTGACCCAGGGGCCGCTGATCAACGCCGCGGCGGTCGAGAAGGTCGAGGAGCACATCGCCGACGCGGTCGGGCACGGCGCGCGGGTGGCCTGCGGCGGCAAGCGCCACGCGCTCGGCGGCACCTTCTTCGAGCCGACCATCCTGGTCGACGTGACACCGCAGATGAAGGTGGCGCGCGAGGAGACCTTCGGCCCGGTGGCGCCGCTGTTCCGCTTCCACGACGAGACCGAGGCGGTGGCGATGGCCAACGCCACCGAGTTCGGTCTCGCCTGCTACTTCTACAGCCGCGACATCGGCCGTTGCTGGCGGGTCGCCGAGGCGCTGGAGTACGGCATGGTCGGCGTCAACGAGGGCATCATCTCGACCGAGCTGGCGCCGTTCGGCGGGGTCAAGGAGTCGGGCCTCGGCCGCGAGGGCTCGCGGCACGGGATCGAGGAGTACCTCGAGATGAAGTACCTCTGCATGGGCGGGATCTGAGCCGCCGCGCCGCACCGGGGAGGAGAGGGCGATGCTGATCGGGGTGCCCAAGGAGATCAAGCCGGACGAACACCGCGTCGGGCTGACGCCGTCGAGCGTGCGCGAGCTGGCGCGCCTCGGCCACGAGGTGCTGGTCGAGAGCGGCGCCGGCGCGGCGATCGGCTGCGAGGACGCCGACTACTTCGCCGCCGGGGCGAAGGTGGTCGAGGGCGCCGGCGAGGTGTTCGCGCGCGCTGAGCTGGTGGTCAAGGTCAAGGAACCGCAGCCGGCCGAGATCGCGCAGCTGCGCGAGGGCCAGCTGCTGTTCACCTACCTGCACCTGGCCCCGGACCCGCAGCAGACCCGGGGCCTGCTGGCCTCGGGCTGCACCGCGATCGCCTACGAGACCATCACCGACGACCGCGGCGGCCTGCCGCTGCTGGCGCCGATGAGCGAGGTCGCCGGGCGCATGGCGCCGCAGGTCGGCGCCTACGCGCTCGAGGTCAACAACGGCGGGCGCGGGCTGCTGCTCGGCGGCGTGCCCGGGGTCGAGCCGGCGCGGGTGGTGGTGATCGGCGGCGGCGTGGTCGGCACCAACGCCGCGCGCATCGCGATGGGGCTCGGCGCCGACGTCGTCGTGATGGACCGCTCGCTGCCGCGCATCACCTACCTCGACGACGTCTTCGGGCCGCGGCTGAAGACCCACTTCGCCACCTTCGACGCGATCGAGGAGCTGGTGCTGAACGCCGACCTGGTGATCGGCGCGGTGCTGGTGCCCGGTGCGGCGACGCCGAAGCTGGTTCCGCGCGGCCTGCTCGGCGCGATGCGCAACGGCGCGGTGCTGGTCGACGTGTCGATCGACCAGGGCGGCTGCTTCGAGACCTCGCGGGCGACCACCCACCACGACCCGACCTACGTGGTCGACGGGGTGGTCCATTACTGCGTCGCCAACATGCCCGGCGCGGTGCCGCGCACCTCGACCTTCGCGCTGAACCACGCCACGCTGCCGTTCGTGCTGGCGCTGGCCGAGCAGGGCTGGCGCGAGGCGTGCCGCGCCAACCGCCACCTGCGCGCCGGGCTCAACGTGCACGCCGGCCGCGTCACCCACCCGGCGGTCGCCGACGAGCTCGGCCTCGACCTGCTGCCCGCCGGCGAGGCGCTGTCGCTGTAGGTCGGTCTCCAGTCCGACCGGGCCTCGCGTCGGGCTGAAGCCCGACCCACACGGCCGGCTGCCTCAATTTCCCCGTGGGTCGGACTTCAGTCCGACGAGGCCTCGCAGGTGCGCAACGATGCCCCCACCCGGGATGGCGCAAACCGCGGCCGCAACCGGCGTATAATCCGCGGCCTGTCCAGGAACCCACGCGCATGCCCGGCAAGCTCTACGTCAAGACCTTCGGCTGCCAGATGAACGAGTACGACACGGCGAAGATCGCCGACGTGCTCGCCCGCTCGCACGGCCTCGAGCCGACCGACTCGCCCGAGGCGGCCGACGTGCTGCTGCTCAACACCTGCTCGATCCGCGAGAAGGCGCAGGAGAAGGTCTTCTCGCTGCTCGGCCGCTGGAAGGGCTGGAAGCGCGAGCGGCCGGGTCTGGTGATCGGCGTCGGCGGCTGCGTCGCCAGCCAGGAGGGGGAGGCGCTGCGCGCCCGCGCGCCCTACGTCGACCTGGTGTTCGGCCCGCAGACGCTGCACCGGCTGCCGCAGATGCTCGACGCGGTGCGCGGCGACGGCCTGCCGGTGGTCGACGTGTCGTTCCCGGAGATCGAGAAGTTCGACTGCCTGCCGGCGCCGCGCGCCGACGGCCCGACCGCCTACGTCTCGGTGATGGAGGGCTGCAGCAACCGCTGCACCTACTGCATCGTGCCGTACACCCGCGGCCACGCGGTCAGCCGCCCGGTCGCCGACGTGGTCGCCGAGGTCGCCGCGCTGACCGCCCAGGGGGTGCGCGAGCTGACGCTGCTCGGGCAGAACGTCAACACCTACGCCGGCCTGGAGACGGACGGGCGCATCGTCCACCTCGGCGCGCTGCTCGAGCGGGTCGCCGCGGTGCCCGGGGTCGAGCGGCTGCGCTACCTGACCTCGCACCCCGGCGCGCTGACGCGCGGGCTGATCCGCCGCTACGCCGCGATCCCGCAGCTGGTCAGCCACCTGCACCTGCCGGTGCAGAGCGGCTCGGACCGGGTGCTGGCGCAGATGCTGCGCGGCTACACCGCGGCGCAGTACCGCGAGAAGGTCGACCAGCTGCGCGAGGTGCGCCCCGGGCTGACGCTGTCGTCGGACTTCATCGTCGGCTTCCCCGGCGAGAGCGACGCCGACTTCCAGGCCACCCTCGACCTGGTCGACGCGGTCGGCTTCGACGCCTCGTTCAGCTTCATGTTCAGCCCGCGCCCCGGGACGCCGGCGGCGGCGCTGCCCGACGACGTGCCGCTGGAGGTGAAGAAGGCGCGCCTGGCCGAGCTGCAGGCGCGGCTGACCGCGTCGGCCGAGGCGATCGCCGCGGCGATGGTCGGCAGCGTGCAGCGGGTGCTGGTCGAGCGCCCGGCGCGCAACGACGGCGACGAGTGGGCCGGGC
>DATCZX010000002.1:0-3292 GCA_036525695.1 Gammaproteobacteria bacterium
CTCCCCGTCGAGGGTCTCGGCGAGGATCCGCAGCACCAGCTCGTCGAACTCGATCCCGGCGGCCCGTGCCGCCATCGGCACCAGGCTGTGGCTGGTCATCCCCGGCACCGTGTTGACCTCGAGCAGCCACGGCGTGCCCGCGGCGTCGGTCATCAGGTCGACGCGCCCCCAGCCGCGGCCGCCGAGCGCGCTGAACGCCTGCTGCGCCAGCGCCTGCAGCTGCTGCTCGGCCTCGGTGTCGAGGCCGCACGGGCAGTGGTAGCGGGTGTCGTCGGCGTGGTACTTGGCGTCGTAGTCGTAGAACTCGTGCGGCGTCTCCAGCCGGATCACCGGCAGCGCCTGGCCGCCGAGCAGCGCGACGGTGAACTCGGCGCCGTCGCAGAAGCGCTCGGCCAGCACCGTGCGGTCGAAGCGCGCCGCCGCCTGCCACGCCGCCGGCAGGTCGCCGGCGCGGGTCACCTTGGTCACGCCGATGCTCGAGCCCTCGAGCGCCGGCTTGACGAACAGCGGCAGGCCGAGCCGCGCGACCACGCCGTCCCAGTCGCTGCCGGCGTCGAGCAGCGCGAACGGCGGCGTCGGCAGGCCGACCCCCTGGAACAGCTGCTTGCAGCGCAGCTTGTCCATCGCCAGCGCCGAGGCGAGCACGCCGCTGCCGGTGTACGGCAGGCCGAGCGCCTCGAGCGCGCCCTGGATCACGCCGTCCTCGCCGCCGCGGCCGTGCAGCACCACGAACACGCGCTCGAAGCCGCCGTCGAGCAGCGCGCGCAGGCCGCCGTCGGCCGGGTCCACCGGGTGCGCGTCGACGCCGCGCCGGCGCAGCCCGGCGAGCACCTCGCCGCCGCTGTTCAGCGACACCTCGCGCTCGGCCGAGCTGCCGCCGAGCAGCACCGCGACGCGGCCGAGCCGGGCGGCGAGGCTGGCAGGGCGCGGGGGCGGGTTCATGCGTCATCTCCACGCTGGCCGACGATGCGCACCTCGGTCTGCAGCTGCACGCCGTGCGCCCGCGCCACCTCGGCCTGCACGTGGGCGATCAGCGCCTCGACGTCGGCCGCGCTGGCCCCGGCCTCGGTGACGATGAAGTTCGCGTGCAGGGTCGAGACGCTGGCGCCGCCGATGCGGCAGCCCTTGAGCCCGGCCGCCTCGACCAGGCGGCCGGCGTGGTCGCCGGGCGGGTTCTTGAACACCGAGCCGCACGACGGCTGGCGCGTCGGCTGGGTCGCCCCGCGGCGCTCGAGCAGCGCGCGGATGCGTCCCTGCACCGCCTCCGGGGTGTCCTCCTCGAGCCGCAGCGTGGCGGCGACGAACCACTCGCCGGGCGGCCCGGCGACGTGGCGGTAGGCCACCTCGAACTCCCCCGGTCCGCGCCGGTGCAGGCGCCCCTGGCGGTCCAGCGTCTCCACCTCGACGACCCGCGACCAGGTGTCGGCGCCGTGCGCGCCGGCGTTCATCGCCAGCGCCCCGCCGACGGTCCCGGGGATGCCGGCGAGGAACTCGACCCCGGCCAGGCCGGCGCGCGCGCAGTGCCGCGCGACCAGCGCGTCGGTGGCGCCGGCCTCGGCGCGCACCGTGCAGGCGGCCACCGTCTCGATGCGGTCCAGCGTCCCCTGCAGGCAGATCACCGTGCCCGCGATGCCGCCGTCGCGCACCAGCAGGTTGCTGCCGAGCCCGACCCAGAGCAGCTCCTCGGCCGGGTCGAGGCCGGCGACGAAGCCTGCCAGGTCGTCGAGGTCGGCCGGGCGGTAGAACACCCGTGCCGGGCCGCCGACGCGCCAGCCGCCGTGCCTGGCCATCGGCTCGTCGCGGCGCAGCTCGCCGCGCAGGCCGTCGGCGTGTGCGAGCGCGTTCACGCCGGGCCTCCCAGCGGCCGGTAGCCAGCGGGCGCGTCGAGCAGCGCCGGCAGCCGCACCGGGACCTGGCCGATGTCGCCGGCGCCCATCAGCAGCAGCAGGTCGCCGTCCTGCAGCAGGTCGGGCAGCACCGTGGCCAGTTCGGCCACCTCGCCGACGAACACCGGGTCGAGCTTGCCGCGCGCGCGCACCGCGCGGCACAGCGTGCGGCCGTCGGCACCCGGCAGCGGCGCCTCGCCGGCCGCGTAGACCTCGGCCAGCAGCAGCAGGTCGACCTCGGAGAGCACCGCGACGAAGTCCTCGAACAGGTCGCGGGTGCGGCTGTAGCGGTGCGGCTGGAACGCCAGCACCACGCGCCGCCCGGGCCAGCCGGCGCGCACCGCCTGCAGCGTCGCGGCCAGTTCGCGCGGGTGGTGGCCGTAGTCGTCGATCACGGTGACCGTGCCGCAGGCCAGTTCGAGCGTGCCGTGCAGCTGGAAGCGGCGGCCGATGCCGGCGAACCCGGCCAGGCCGCGCAGGATCGCCGCCGGCTCGACGCCCACCTCGGTGGCCACCGCGATCGCCGCCAGCGCGTTGAGCACGTTGTGCCGCCCGGGCAGGTTCAGCAGCACGTCGAACCCGTCGCCGTGCGCCCTGCGGCTGACGCGGAAGCGGGTCTGCACCCCGTCCTGGGTGATCGCCTCGGCGCGCAGGTCGGCGTCCGCCTCCGTGCCGTAGGTCAGCACCGGCTTCGACACCTCCGGCACCAGCTCGCACACCACCGGGTCGTCGCTGCACAGCACCGCCAGGCCGTAGAACGGCAGGTGGTGCAGGAACTCGAGGAAGGTCGCGCGCAGGCGGCCGAAGTCGCCGCCGTAGGTCGCCATGTGGTCGGCGTCGATGTTGGTGACCACGGCGATCTGCGGCTGCAGGTAGAGGAACGAGGCGTCGCTCTCGTCGGCCTCGGCGACCAGGTAGCGACCGGCGCCGAGGCGGGCGTTGGTGCCGGCGCTGTTCAGCAGCCCGCCGATGACGAAGGTCGGGTCGAGCCCACCCTCGGCGAGCAGGCTGGCGACCAGGCTGGTCGTGGTGGTCTTGCCGTGGGTCCCGGCGACGGCGATGCCGAGGCGGAAGCGCATCAGCTCGCTGAGCATCTCCGCGCGCGGGATCACCGGGATGCGCTGCGCGTGCGCGGCCAGCACCTCGGGGTTGTCGGCCTGCACCGCGCTGGAGATCACCACCACGTCGCTGCCGTCGACATGCGCGGCCTGGTGGCCGAAGTCGATCCGCGCGCCGAGCGCGCGCAGCCGCTCGGTGACCTTGTTCTCCTTCAGGTCGGTGCCGGTCACCGCGTAGCCGAGGTTCAGCAGCACCTCGGCGATGCCACCCATCCCCGCACCCCCGATGCCGACCAGGTGGATGCGGCGGATCCGGCCCATGGTCGGCACGCCGTTGTCGCGGGCGCC
>DATCZX010000003.1:0-5327 GCA_036525695.1 Gammaproteobacteria bacterium
GGGTCACCTTCCGTCCGCTGATCGAAGATCTCGATCGTGATCGGCACCGTGGCGGGAAGAGCCGCGGTGTCGTTGCGTTCCAGGTGCCCCTGGAAGCTGATGATCCGCGGCACCGCCGCCTGCAACGCGGCGGGCAGCAGCAGCACGGACAGCAGGAGAGCGGCGTAGACGGCGCGGGATTTCGGGACCATCGGCGTTACCTTCGTTGGGTGCGCACAGCAGCGCGCGGGCGACGTGGCATGTCTTGGGGCGGGTAAGAGCAGGGCGACGTGGCCGCGCCATGCCGGCGCGGTTGGCGCCGGGCGAGGGGCGGAGCCGAGTGTCGTTGCTGCATGGGCACCCCTGGGAGGACGGGAGACCTGGGTGCGCATCGTATATCGCACCTTTTTGCTCAGGTAAAGGGGGGGGGGGAAATATTTTTCAGCCGTTCCTGCTGGCGCGGCCCCGCTGCTCGGGGCGTACCGGCCCCGGCACTCCAGCGGATATACTGCGGCCAACCGATCCGGCCAGCGCCCGAGCCTCCTCTGAACCCATGCCCGCCACCCTCAACGCCCCCGCCCTCGCCCGGCAACTGCCCGGCCTGGCGTCGCTGCTGCTGGTCATCGCGCTCGGCGTCGCGCTGGCCGGGCTGACCTGGAGGCTGGTCCCGCTCCCGGCCGCGCCGGAGCTGCCAGCCGCCGCGCCGGCCGCCTCGGCAGGGACACCCGACAGCCGCGGCAGCGCGGAGCTGGCCGGGCTGAAGACCCCGCTGTTCGGCGAGGAGCCGAAGGTCGTCGCGAGCGCCCCGACGCCGGCGGTCCAGGAGGAGGCGCCGGTGACCACGCTGGCGCTGAAGCTGCGCGGGGTGGCCGCCTCGGACGACCCCGAGGAGGCGCTGGCGATCGTCGAGGGGCCGGACGGCAAGAGCCTGCCCTACCGGATCGGCGACGAGCTGCCGGGCGAGGCGGAGCTGGTCGCGGTGCACACCGACCGCATCGTGCTGCGCCGCGCCGGGCGCGACGAGGTGCTGCCGTTCGCCGACGCCGAGCCGGGCGCCGTGCGGCGGGCCCCGCCGGTGGCGCTGGCCCGGCCGACGCTGGCCCCAGCGGCCGGCGGCAGCCGCCAGCTGGCGCCGGACACCAGCGCCAAGCTGCGCGAGTACCTCAGCGTGCTGCCGAGCGACCCGTCCCGGCTGACCGAGCTGGTGCGGGCGCTGCCGGTGATGGAGAACGGCCAGCTGACCGGCTTCCGGCTGTTCCCCGGGCGCCAGCGCGACCTGTTCAGCGAGGTGGGGCTGCGCCGCGGCGACATCGTCACCCGGGTCAACGGCATGCCGGTCAACGACCCGGCGCAGGGCGCGGCGCTGCTCGGCCAGCTCTCGTCGGCCAGCCAGGTGCAGGTGGAGATCATCCGCCGCGGCCAGGCGCAGGTGCTGGACGTGCGCCTGTGAAGGCAGTCCGATTGATGCGCGGCGGGGTTGTCATTACCCTGTGGGCCCGTGTCGGGCTGAAGCCCGACCCACCCGGGATGGCCAGGGATTCAGGGAGCCGATACACGCAATGAACAGCCCTGCCGAGGGTGATCGCTCGATCCGTCGCTGGCTGCGACCGCTGGGGCTGGCGCTGGCGCTGCTGGCCGCCCCGCTGGCGGCGCAGAACATCACGCTGAACCTCAAGGACGCGGATATCCGCTCGGTGATCGAGACCGTCGCCGAGCTGACCGGGCGCAGCTTCCTGATCGACCCGCGGGTGCAGGGCAAGGTGACCGTGCTCTCCAGCCGGCCGCTGAACGAGCAGCAGGTCTACGAGGTGTTCCTGTCGATCCTCGAGCTCAACGGCTTCGCCGCGGTCGACAGCGGCGAGGTGACCAAGATCGTCCCGGCGGCGACGGCGAAGACCAGCCCGACGCCGCTGGTCAACGACTCCAGCGCCCCGCCCGGCGACGCCGAGGTGACCCGGGTGATGGAGCTGAACAGCGTGCGCGCCGGCGAGCTGGTGCCGCTGCTGCGCCCGCTGCTGCCGCAGGAGGGCCACCTGGCGGCGCACAACTCGAGCAACATCCTGATCCTGTCGGGCAAGGCGGCCAACGTGGCGCGGCTCGAGGAGGTGATCCGGCGGATCGACCAGGACAGCGACAGCGAGGTCGAGATCGTGCGCCTGCGCCACGCCTCGGCGGTCGAGGTGGCGAAGATGCTCACGGCGCTGCAGGCCGACCTGAGCAAGTCCTCGGCGTCGCAGGGCGCCGGCACCGAGCCGATCCGCTTCGTCGCCGACCAGCGCACCAACAGCGTGATCCTGAGCGGGGACAAGAGCCAGCGGCTGCAGGCGCGCACCATGATCGTGCACCTCGACACCCCGCTCGAGTCCAGCGGCAACATCCACGTCTACTACCTGCGCTACGCCAAGGCGGCCGACGTGGCCAAGGTGCTGCAGGCGCTGGTGGACAAGGAGATCAAGGAGCAGAAGGAGGCCAAGGCGGTCGCCAGCGAGGCCTCGATCCAGCCCGACGAGAGCACCAACGCGCTGGTGATCTACGCCGAGCCGCAGCGCTACCAGGCGCTCGCCGAGGTGATCCGCAAGCTCGACATCCGCCGCGCCCAGGTGCTGGTCGAGGGCATCATCGCCGAGGTCAGCACCAGCAAGAGCGCCGAGCTCGGCGTGCAGTGGCGCTTCGGCGACCTCGACGGCACCGGCCCGATCGGCGGCACCAACTTCGGCATCACCAACCAGGGCATCAACGCCCTGAGCCAGACCCCCACCGGCATCGGCGACGGCCTCAGCCTCGGCTACCTCGACGGCACCATCTCGGTGCTCGGCGAGGAGATCCTGAACCTCGGCTTCCTGCTGCGCGCGCTGGCCTCCGACGCCGACACCAACATCCTGGCGACGCCGTCGCTGGTGACCATGGACAACAGCGAGGCGGAGATCGTCGTCGCGCAGAACGTGCCGTTCCTGACCGGCTCCTACGCCAACACCGGCTCGACCAGCCCGGGGGTCAACCCGTTCCAGACCATCGAGCGCAAGGACGTCGGCCTGTCGCTGAAGATCACGCCGCAGATCAACGAGGGCGACGCGATCAAGATGAACCTCGAGCAGGAGGTGTCGAACCTCGCCACCACCGCCGAGACCGGCGCGGTCGACCTGGTCACCGTCAAGCGGGTGATCAAGACCACGGTGATCGTCGACGACGGCCGCCTGATCGTGCTCGGCGGGCTGATCGACGACAACCTGCGCCAGGGCGTCGACAAGGTGCCGCTGCTCGGCGACCTGCCGCTGCTCGGCGGGCTGTTCCGCTACCGCAACGACAGCGTGCAGAAGCGCAACCTGATGGTCTTCCTGCGCCCGCAGATCATCCGCGACACCCGCGCCAGCGACCGCATCAGCCTGGGCAAGTACAACTTCATCCGCGACATCCAGCAGACCCAGCGCGAGCGCGAGGACATGCTGCTGCCGGGCAGCCTGAAGCCGGTGCTGCCCGAGGCCAAGCCGTTGCCGCCCAAGCCGCCAGAAAATGAGCTACCCGCCACCGACCGTCGCTGAGCCCGGGGTTCACGAGCCCCCCCTGTCGCCGCTGCCGTTCGCCTTCGCCAAGCGCCACGGGGTGCTGCTCGAGGCGGCCACCGGCGGCACGGCGCGGCTGCTGCACCGTCCCGGCGTCGCGCTCGGCGTGCTCGCCGAGGTGCGCCGCTACGCCAACCGCCCGCTGCGGCTGGAGGCGCTCCCGACAGAGCGCTTCGAGACGCTGCTCGCGCGCACCTACGAGGACGGCACCGCGCAGGCCGGCGCGATCATCGGCAACGTCGAGGAGGACCTCGCGCTGGCCGACGTGGTGCGCGAGCTGGACGAGCCCGAGGACCTGCTCGAGGCCCAGGACGACGCCCCGGTGATCCGGCTGATCAACGCGCTGTTCGCCGAGGCGATCCGCGGCGGCGCCTCGGACATCCACCTCGAGCCGCTCGAGTCGAGCGTGCGCGTGCGCTTCCGCGTCGACGGCATCCTGCGCGAGGTGCTGCGGCCGAAGCGCGCGCTCGGCCCGCTGCTGGCCTCGCGGATCAAGGTGATGGCACAGCTCGACATCGCCGAGAAGCGGCTGCCGCAGGACGGGCGCATCTCGCTGCGCATCGCCGGGCGCTCGGTCGACGTGCGCGTCTCGTGCATCCCCGGCGCGCACGGCGAGCGGGTGGTGCTGCGGCTGCTGGACAAGCAGTCGGGCCGCCTGACGCTGCAGGAGCTCGGCGTGCCGGAGGACCAGCTGCAGCTGCTCGCCGGGCTGATCCGCCGCCCGCACGGCATCCTGCTGGTGACCGGGCCGACCGGCTCGGGCAAGACCACCACGCTCTACGCGGCGCTGCTGCAGCTGAACGACAAGAGCCGCAACCTGATGACCGTGGAGGACCCGATCGAGTACTACCTCGAGGGCGTCGGCCAGACCCAGGTCAACACCCGCGTCGACATGAGCTTCGCCCGCGGCCTGCGCGCGATCCTGCGCCAGGACCCGGACGTGGTGATGGTCGGCGAGATCCGCGACCTCGAGACCGCGCAGATCGCGGTGCAGGCGAGCCTGACCGGCCACCTGGTGCTGTCGACGCTGCACACCAACAGCGCGGTCGCCGCGCTGACCCGGCTGCGCGACATGGGCATCGAGTCGTTCCTGCTCGCCTCGAGCCTGGTCGGCGTGCTGGCCCAGCGCCTGGTGCGCCTGCTCTGCACCGAGTGCAAGGAGCCCTACGCGCCGACGCCGGTCGAGCGCGGCCACCTCGGCATCGCCGACGACCGCCCGCTGACGCTGTACCGGCCGCGCGGCTGCAGCGCCTGCGGCCAGCTCGGCTACCGCGGGCGCACCGGCATCTTCGAGCTGATCGCGGTCGACGAGCGGCTGCGCACGCTGATCCACGACGGCGCCGGCGAGCAGGCGATGGTGGCCCACGTGCGCACCCGCTACCCGAGCCTGCACGCCGACGGCCTGCGCCGCGTGCTGCAGGGCGACACCGCGCTCGAGGAGGTGCTGCGGGTGACCCAGGAGGAGTGAGCGCGGTGCCCCTCCCCTGCGTCCCGCCGCGCCGCCGCGCGCCCGTCCCGGGCTGAACGGCGATGGCGGCCTTCGAGTACCTGGCCCTCGACGAGCGCGGGCGCGAGACCCGCGGCATCCTCGACGGCGACTCCGCGCGCCACGTGCGCCAGCTGCTGCGCGAGCGCGGGCTCAGCGCGCTCGAGGTGGCCCCGGTCACCGGTCGCCAGGGCGCCGGTGGCGGGGCGCCGGGCCCGCGCGCGAGGCTGCCGGGCAGCGAGGTCGTGCTGTTCACGCGCCAGCTGGCGACGCTGGCGCGCGCCGGGCTGCCGATCGACGAG
>DATCZX010000004.1:0-6256 GCA_036525695.1 Gammaproteobacteria bacterium
CGTTCGACACCGGCTACGTGCTGCAGCGCCACCCCGAGCTGCAGCACGACTACGTCTTCCCGGTGGTGCTGATGAGCCTGCCCGACCTGCAGCGGCTGGTCGGCATCCTCGCCCACGTCACCGACCAGCCGCTGCGCCCGCGCGACCTCGGCCGCATCTGGAAGGCCGCGGTGGCCAGCGAGCTCGGCGACGAGGCGCGCGACCGCGCCGACTCCTACTACGCGGCGATGGAGCTGCTCGACGTGCCGGTGCAGTCGGAGATCCTCAAGCGCCCGTTCTCCGACTTCAACGAGGATGCCGGGCTGATGAGCGAGGAGGAGCTGGACCGCCTGTACCTGCTGCTGCGGCAGAAGTGGGAGGCGCTGAGCAACATCTTCCACGGCGGCAAGAAGAACTTCTTCACCATCTACCAGCGCGACTACACCTGGATCCCGGTCAGCGTGCTGCCGTGAGCGGAAGCGCCGACGCGAGCCCGCCACGCCCGCCGCTGTTCACCCTGAGCGGGGTCTGCAAGCACTTCCCTAACGAGGCCCGCCCGGTCCTCGACGTCGGCGAGCTGGAACTGCCGCGCGGCCGGCTGGTGACCGTGCTCGGCCGTTCCGGCAGCGGCAAGACCACCTTCCTGAAGCTGCTCGGGCTGCTCGACCCGCCGTACCCGCTGCGCCGCGACACCCGGCTGGCGTTCCACTCGCTGCGCGACGGCACCGACTACGACTACGCCGAGCTCTACCCGGGGCGCGCCCGCTTCGACCCGCTGTTCCGCCGCGACGCGGCGCGCGCGCGGCTGCGGCGCACCCACTTCGGCTTCCTGTTCCAGGAGGAGCACCTGCTGAACCAGCTCAGCGTGCGCGACAACATCGCGCTGCCGATGCTGCTGCGCGGCGTGCCGGCCGCCGAGCGTGAGCGCCGCGTCGAGCTGATGCTCGAGGCGCTGCAGCTCGACGTGGTGACCCAGCGCGGGGCCAAGTCGGTGTTCGAGCTGTCCAAGGGCGAACGCCAGCGCGTCGCGCTGCTGCGCGCGCTGCTGCACGACCCGGAGGTGCTGTTCGCCGACGAGCCGACCGGCAACCTCGACCCGCTGAACGCCGAGTGGATCTTCCGCATGTTCGCGTTCTGGATCGGCCTGCACCCCGAGCGCACGGTGATCGTGGTCACCCACAGCACCCACCTGGCGCTGTCGCACAGCCAGAGCATCGTGGTCTTCGGCAAGGGCTGGAACTACCTGACCCTGGACAACGTGCCGAGCCGCGCGCGCGAGGCCGAGCGCCAGGGCTGGCTCAACGTGCTGATGAACGCCGACGACCCGGCCGCGGTCGGCGACGCGCACGCCCGGCTGCAGGCGCTGCACGCCGGGCTGGCCGCGGCGGAGGGCGGGCCGTGAGCGAGCAGCCGGCGGCAGCGGCGCTGGCCGCGGAACAGGACGAGCTGCGCGCGATCCGCGCGCACCTCGACGCCTGGCGCGAGCGGCTCGGCTCGGCGCTGGGGCCGCTCGAGGAGGTCCCCGGGCGCGCCGGCGGGCAGCGCCTCGGCTTCCTGCTGCGCTTCGCCTGGACCGACCTGTTCGAGCGCCCGCAGCACGGCGAGAACTGGCTCAAGAACCTGCGCCTGCGGCTGCGCGCGCTGCTGCGGCCGCTGCTGACCATCGCCACGCTGTTCCTGCTGATCGCGCTGCTGGCGTTCTTCACCGGGATCCGCAACGGCACCCAGCAGGAGCTGGCCGCCGGGCTGGTCGACCCGTCGATCAACGGCGTCCGCGTCGAGTACTTCGGCCGCGGCATGCTGCCGGCGTCGCTGGTCGACACGGTCGGCAACCTCGGCCTCGAGCGCGCCGCCGACGGCCGCCGCGTGCTGCGCTTCGGCGGCGGCGAGCCGGTGTTCGGCTACGCCCCGCTGTCGCGGCCGGGGACGCTGCAGCCGGGCGCCTGGGGCCACCACCCGCTGGGGATGAAGTTCCTGCGCCACGGCGCCGCCGACGACGACCCGGAGGGCAAGGTGATCGGCTTCGGCCTCTCGACCCGCGTCGCCGGGCCGCTGCTGGCCGACGAGCAGCCGCTCGCCGGTGCGCGCCTGGCCAGCGACGACAGCGACGGCATCTACGTCGCGCGCGGGCTGCTGCGGCGCCTCGGCTACCCCGGCGACGCGCTGCCGCCCGGCGGGCGCCTGACCGTGCTCTACGGCCGCGAGGACCTGCCGATCGAGGTCCCGGTGGTCGGCGTGTCGGCGACGCTGGAGCGCGATTTCGTCGTCACCGAGGGCTTCCACTACCGCTGGCAGCGCGACGAGTTCAACCCGCAACGCGCGGTCGGCCGCTTCGGTTTCACCGGCTTCGCGGCGGCGGCCGAGGCCACGGATTTCCGCGACTACGTCGCCGGCCAGTGGGAGACCGGCGAGGACGGCAAGTTCCGGCTCGGCGCGGTCGAGCCGTCGTCGGCCGGCTTCGGCTTCGACGTCGCGCTGCGCCGCGGCCAGCTCGACGAGGGCTTCGTCCGCGAGGGGCTGCTCGCGTTCCTGCTCGACGACTGGTCCGGGCCGGCCCCGCAGCTGGTGTTCCCGCCGCGCGAGTACACCCCGTACCATCCGGGCCAGGTCAAGTACATCTTCATGACCGTCTACCCTCGCCCGCTGCTGCTCGACCGCGCGCTGATGGACGAGGTCAAGGAGCTGCTGAAGAGCGAGCACGAGCTGCAGATGGACTTCTCCAGCCTGAACAAGCTGCTGATGATCGGCGAGATCAACCAGGCGCTGGACTGGATCGGGCGCATCCTCGGCTTCGCGCTGGCCGGGTTCACGCTGCTGATCATCATGCTGACCTTCCAGGAGGCGATCGCGCGCAAGAGCAAGAAGCTCGGCGTGCAGAAGGCGATCGGCCTGTCCAACCGCAGCGTGCTCGGCCTCTACGTGCTGCAGGCGCTGTACACCTGGGCCTGCGCGGCGCTGCTGTTCGCCGCGGTCGCCGCGCTGGTCGTCGCGGTCGACGTGCCCGGGCGCATCACCGCGCTGTTCGAGCAGTTCGCGGTCGAGCGCTTCTTCCAGCTCGGTGCCGGCGACCTCGCGGCGATCCTGGCGGCGACGCTGCTGCTGAGCATCTTCTCGACCCTGCTCGCGGTCTGGCGCCTGGCGCTGCTGTCGCCGGCCGAGCTGCTGGTCGATCGCGAGTGAGCCGCCGGCGGGCGCGGCCCTGGAACAACGGAGGAGTGGCATGCGCGGTGTAGTGCTGGACCTGGAAACGCTCGGCGAGGGGCTCGACCTGGGGCGCCTCGAGAACAGCCTGGAGAGCTGGGAGTACCATCGTGTCTCGGCACCGGGGGAGGTCGCGGCGCGGATCGCCGGGGCCGAGGTGGTGGTCAGCAACAAGGCGCCGCTCGACGCGCAGGCGATCGCCGCGAACCCGGGGCTGCGCTGCATCGCGGTCGCCGCCACCGGCACCAACAACGTCGACCTCGAGGCGGCGCGCGCGGCCGGCGTGCTGGTCTGCAACGTCACCGCCTACGGCACGCCGTCGGTGGCGCAGCACGTGTTCACGCTGGTGCTGGCGCTGACCACGCGGCTGTTCGAGTACCACGCGGCGGTGCGCGACGGGCGCTGGGCGCAGAGCCCGCACTTCTGCCTGTTCGACTACCCGATCCGCGAGCTGGACGGCAAGGTCCTCGGGATCGTCGGCCACGGCGAGCTCGGGCGCGGCGTGGCGCGGCTGGGCGAGGCGTTCGGCATGCAGGTGCGCATCGCGCAGCGCCCGGGCGGGGCGCCGCAGCCCGGCCGGGTGCCGCTCGACCAGCTGCTGCCGGAGGTCGACGTGCTCTCGCTGCACTGCCCGCTGACGCCGGACACCGCGGGCCTGGTCGGCGCCGCAGAGCTCGCGCGGATGCGCCCCGAGGCGCTGCTGATCAACGCCGCCCGCGGTGGCATCGTCGACGAGGCGGCGCTGGCGGCGGCGCTGCGCGCCGGGCGCCTGGGCGGCGCCGGGGTCGACACGCTGACCGTCGAGCCGCCGCGCGAGGGCAACCCGCTGCTGGCGGCGGACATCCCCAACCTGATCGTCACCCCGCACATCGCCTGGGCCGCGCGCGAGTCGCGCCAGCGCCTGCTCGACCAGGTGGCGGAGAACATCGAGCGCTTCCGCGCCGGCGACCCGCGCAACCGGGTCGCCTGAAACGACGCGGGCGGCCGAGGCCGCCCGCGTTGCGTGGGTGGGGGGACGCCGGCCGTCAGGCCTGCGCCATCTGCAGGTGGACGCGCGGGCTCCCCGCCATCTGCTTCAGCCGCTCGAAGTCGTGCAGCTTGATGTACTTGCGCTGCACCGTCAGCAGGCCCTCGGCGTCGAAGCGGGTGAACATCCGGCTGACCGTCTCCACCGCCAGGCCGAGGTAGTTGCCGATGTCGTTGCGCGACATGCTCAGGTAGAACTCGGTCGGCGAGAAGCCGCGCCGCTTGAAGCGGGTCGACAGGCTCAGCAGCAGCGCCGCGAGGCGCTCCTCGGCGCTCTTGCGGCTCAGCAGCATGGTCAGCGTCTGGTAGTGCAGCACCTTCTGGCTGAGCAGCCGGATCAGCTCGTTCTTGAGCCCGGGCAGCGTCTCGGCCAGCGCGTCGATGCGCTCGTACGGGATCTCGCAGATGCTGCTGGTCTCCAGCGCAATCGCCGAGCCCGGCATGTCCTGGGAGCAGATCCCGGCCAGCCCGAGCAGCTCGCCGGGCAGGTGGAAGCCGGTGACCTGCTCGCTGCCGTCGTCGGAATTGACGAAGGTCTTGATCGAGCCCGAGCGGACGCAGTAGATCGAGGTGAACGGGTCGCCGGCGCGGTAGAGGTGCTCGCCGCGCGAGACCACGCGGCGCTTCTTCACCGCGTTCTCGATCAGCGCCAGGGTGCCGGCGTCGGCGTTCGGCGGCGTGCAGATGCCGTACATCGAGCAGCTGCGACAGCTCACGGTCGCCTCTGACAACTTGAGGATGTTGCCCTTGGTTTGCTGGTTCATTGCCGACACACTCGATTCAGATTGTCTTGACGCAAGTCAACTATAGCCCTTCAACGCATTCTATGGCCAGCCTACCCAGTATTTCAATCAAGTAATGCCGTGGCAGCAGGCGCAGGCGCCGGCCAGGGGGATTCGGTTAGAATCGCCACCCACCTGCGCAACGGCCCCGGGCCACCACCAGCATGCAGATCGAACTCAACGGCACGCCGCGCGAGGTGCCCGACGGCCTCGACGTCGCCGGGCTGATCGCCTGGCTCGGCCTCGAGGGGCGCCGGCTGGCGGTCGAGGTCAACCGCGAGATCGTGCCGCGCGGTGCGCATGCCGGCCACCGCCTGGCCGCCGGCGACCGCGTCGAGGTGGTGCACGCGATCGGCGGCGGTGCCGCGCCCCACACCACAGGACCCAGCAGATGACCGACCCACAGCCCAGCAGCAGCCACGACGACGATCCCCTGGTGCTCGCCGGCCGCAGCTACCGCTCGCGGCTGCTGGTCGGGACCGGCAAGTACCGCGACTTCGCCGAGACCCGGGCGGCGCTCGACGCCAGCGGGGCGGAGATCATCACCGTGGCGATCCGGCGCACCAACATCGGGCAGAACCCGGACCAGCCGAGCCTGCTCGACGTGCTGCCGCCGGACCGTTTCACGCTGCTGCCGAACACCGCCGGCTGCTACAGCGCCGAAGACGCGGTACGCACCTGCCGGCTGGCGCGCGAGCTGCTCGACGGCCACGACCTGGTCAAGCTCGAGGTGCTGGGTGACGAGAAGACGCTGTTCCCGGACGTCGCCGCGACCCTGGTCGCCGCCGAGACGCTGGTCGCCGACGGCTTCAAGGTGATGGTCTACACCAACGACGACCCGATCAGCGCGCGCCGGCTGGAGGAGATCGGCTGCGTCGCGGTGATGCCGCTGGCGGCACCGATCGGCTCGGGGCTCGGCATCCGCAACCCTTACAACATCCTCGAGATCGTCGCCAACGCCAAGGTGCCGATCCTGGTCGACGCCGGCGTCGGCACCGCCTCGGACGCCGCGGTGGCGATGGAGCTCGGCTGCGACGGCGTGCTGATGAACACCGCGATCGCGGCCGCGCGCGACCCGGTGCTGATGGCCTCGGCGATGCGCAAGGGGATCGAGGCCGGTCGCGAGGCATTCCTGGCCGGGCGCATGCCGCGCCGGCGCTACGCCAACGCCTCTTCGCCGGTGGAAGGCACGTTTTTCTAGGCTGCGCCCCGTGACGGTCGACGAGCATGACGCCGCTCGACCGCGCGGCGTGCGCAGTTACGTCCGC
>DATCZX010000005.1:0-4444 GCA_036525695.1 Gammaproteobacteria bacterium
GCAAGCTCAACCCGAACGATCGCTGGCTGATCGACACGCTGGCGGTCTACGCGCACGGCAAGCTGGCCGGCAACATGAGCTACCGGCTCGCCGGCACGCCATGCCAGAACATCCTCGGGCGCGGGGTCTGCTACTACCCGCAGCGGGTCCAGCAGCGCTTCCCCGAGGACCGCCTGTTGCAGGAGCTGGGCGTGGAGAGCTACGCGGGGATGCCGCTGCTGGACGCCGCCGGCGACGTGCTCGGCATCCTGGTGGTGCTCGACAGCCGGCCGATCGACCCGAAGACCTTCTCCTCGTCGCTGCTCCAGCTCGCGGTCTCGCGTTCGCAGGCCGAGCTCGAGCGCCTGGCCTCGGAGGAGGCGCGGCTGCAACTGCTCGACGAGCTCGAGGCGCGGGTCGATGCTCGGACCGCCGACCTGCGGCGCAGCAACGAGAAGCTCAGCGACGAGATCCGGGTCCGCCGGGAGATGGAGCGCGAGCTGCAGGCCGCCCGCGATGCCGCCGAGCGCGCGAACCGGGCCAAGGGCGAGTTCCTGGCCAACGCCAGCCACGAGATCCGCACGCACATCAACGGCCTGCTCGGCATGCTGTCGCTGCTCGAGGACAGCCGGGTCGAGGGTGAGCAGCTCGAGTACGTCGAGATGGCGCACATGTCCGGCGACGTGCTGCTGACGCTGATCAACGACCTGCTCGACTACTCGAAGATCGAGGCCGGCCAGCTGGAGCTCGAGAACATCGATTTCGACCTGCGCCAGCTGCTCGACGAGATCGTCGAGCTGTTCGCGGTGCGAGCCCGCTCCCTCGGCCTGGAACTGGCGGTGAGCGTCGACCCCGGCTTGCCGACGCAGCTGAACGGCGACGCGGTACGCCTGCGCCAGGTGCTGTCGAACCTGGTCGACAACGCGCTGAAATTCACCAGCGAGGGACACGTCCGGCTGCAGGTCGGCCAGCAGGGGACGGCGGGATCCGAGGTGCACCTGCGCTTCGCCGTCGAGGACACCGGCATCGGCCTGCAGCGGGAGCAGCGCGCGCTGCTGTTCGAGCCGTTCATGCAGGCCGACAGCTCGATCACCCGCCGCTTCGGCGGCACCGGCCTCGGCCTGGCGATCTGTGCCCAGCTGGTCCAGCTGCTCGGCGGCAGCATCGACGTCGACAGCGAGCCCGGGCGCGGCAGCCGGTTCTGGTTCGACGTGACGTTCGGCCTGGCCCGCGAGCGCCAGGCCGATGCTGCCGCCGCGACCAGCCCGCGGGTCTCCCTCGATGGCCTGCGCGTGCTGGTGGTCGATGACAGCAGCATCAGCCGCACCTACCTGCACAGCGTGCTGGGCAGCTGGAAGATCGACTGCGTCACCGCGGCGGATGGCCAGCAGGCCCTGGCGCAGCTGGAGACCGCGCTGGCCGCGCAGAAGCCGTTCGACCTGGTGATCCTCGACCGCATGATGCCGGAGATGGACGGCCTCGAGCTGGCGGCGCGAATCCGGCAGATCGCCGGCGCGGAGCCGCCGCGGCTGCTGATGGTGACCCGTTACGGCGGTTCCGCCGCTGGCGAGGAGGCGATGCGTGCGGGCATCGCCGCCTACCTGAACAAGCCGGTCAGCCAGTCGCAGTTGTTCGACACCCTGGTCAGGGTCGCCGGCCTTGACGCCCGTCGCGGCCGGGAGGCCTCGGCTGGCCCGACGCCACACCACGGCAAGGTGCTGGTGGTCGAGGACAACCAGGTCAACCAGAAGGTCGCGCTCGGGCTGCTGCGCAAGCTCGGCTGGAGCAGCGAGCTGGCGGTCAACGGCCGCGAGGCGCTGGAGGCGATCGCGCGCGACCGCTACGCGGCGGTGCTGATGGACTGCCAGATGCCGGTGCTGGACGGTTACGACGCGGTGCGCGAGCTGCGCCGCCGCGAGGGCGACGCGGGGGCGCACCTTCCGGTCATCGCGATGACCGCGCACGCGCTCGGCGGCGAGCGGGAAAAGTGCCTCGCCGCGGGCATGGACGACTACCTGGCGAAGCCGGTCAGGATCGACGAGCTGCAGCGCAAGCTCGAGTACTGGTGTCGCGAGGTGCCTGCCGAACCCGCGGCTGCCGCGACCGCCGGCAGCTCCGCCCCCGCGGCCGAGGCGGCGGCCGGCGAGGCCGAGGAGGAGCTGCTCGACCGCGGCCTGCTGGCCGGCCTGCGCGAGGTCATGGGCGGCGAGTTCGATGCCCTGCTCGAGACCTACCTCGGCGACAGCAGGCTGCGGCTGCAGCAGCTCGAATCGAGCCTCGACAGCGATCGCGGCAGCGTCTCCAGGGTCGCGCACACGCTGAAGGGCAGCAGCGCCAACCTGGGCGCGGTGCGGGTCGCCGCGGCCGCTGCCGAGCTGCACCTGCTGGCGCGCGACGGCGACCCGCGGGCCGACCTGCGCGCCCCGTTGCAGCGCCTGGTGGCGGAGTTCTCCCGGGTCAGCGCGGCGTTGCAGGCCTACCGCGACGCCGCGGACGGGGTGCCCGGTTGAACGCCGCCCGCGCCGGCGGGATCAAGCGGTGCCAGGCAAGAGCCGGGGCGCGAGCACGCTCGAGCTGCCGGCAGACCCGGGGGGCGTGCCGCCGCTGCCGCGCTGCGTCTCCCGCGACGCCGGCGCGCCGAGCGCCAGCATGACGTGCACGCTGTTCTACCTGCACGGGTTCGCCTCCAGCCCCGGCTCGTACAAGGCCGGCTGGCTGGCCCGGCGCCTGGCGCCGCACGGCCTGCCGTTGCGCGTGCCCGACCTGAACGGCGGCGACTTCGGCAACCTCACGTTGTCCCGCCAGGCCGCGGTGGTGCGCGAGGAGATCGCTGACACCCGGGGCGAGGTGGTGCTGGTCGGCTCGAGCTTCGGCGGTTACCTCGCGGCGCTGGTCGCGGAGTGCGAACCGCGGGTGACGCGGCTGGTGCTGCTGGCACCGGCCTTCGGCGCGGGTGCGCTGTTCGCCCGGTCTCTCGGCAGCGAGCGCCTCGCGGCCTGGCGGGCGCGCGGCTGGCTGGAGCTGCCCGCCGAGATCGACGCCGCGCGCCGCCGCCTGCACTTCGCCGCGGTCGCGGATGCGCTGGAGCACGATGCGCGCCCGTTGCGTCGGCAGCTGCCGGCGCTGCTCTGCCACGGGGTGCACGATGCGACCGTGCCGTTCGCCGCCAGCGTCGACTACCTGCGCGGCAACCGGGCCGCGCAGCTGCTGCTGCTGCCCGACGAGCACAGCCTGCACGCCTCGCTGGAGGGCGTCTGGGGGCAGCTGTGCCTGTTCCTCGGCCTCGACCCGGGCGTGCCGGAGTCGCCCGTCGACGCGGCGCCAGCTGCGAGCGTGCGGCACCCGGCACGCAGCGGCGGCGCCTGAGGCCGCGCTTCAGCGTCGCAGCGCAGGCCCGCGCTCGCGGTACAGGCGCGCCAGCCGGGCACGCACCGGCGCCCACGGTTCGGCCGCCCAGGGCCGCTCGGCAAAGCCGCGGCACAGCGCCAGCAGGCCGGCGACGTCGCGGGTGTCGATGAACTCGGGAGCCGGCCCGCCGGGCGGGCCGGCGTCGGCGCCGCCGTCGAGGTTGCAGTTGTGGTAGTTGCCGAGCGGCACCGCGAGTCCGGCGGTGGTCAGCCCGTGGGCCATCGTCGTCGTGCCCTCGCAGACCCCGCCGTCCATCAGCCGGCGCTGGTGGGCGCCCGGCAGCAGCTCGGCGGCGAGCAGCTCGAGGCGGCGCGCGGCACCCGCGGAGAAGGTGCTCTGGCGGTCGCCGAGGCGCACCACCGGTCCCGCTCCCTGCAGCGCGCCGGGCCCCTGGCGCGACGCCTCCAGGCTGACGCACAGCAGCGTGCGGGTCGCCTGTTGCAGCCAGCCGTCGTCGAGGTGGGCCAGGGCGCCGACGAAGCCGACCTCCTCGGCGCGGGTCAGCAGGCCGAGGACCTCGGCCCCCGGGCGCCGGCGGGCACTCACCGACTGCAGCGCGCACGCGGTCTCGACCACGGCGAACACCCCGGCGAGGTCGTCGGCGGCGCGGGTGTAGAGACGGTTGCCGGCGCTCCAGCAGGGGGCGCGGAAGGCGAGGCCGCCGTACCAGCGACGCGCCGCCGGCCGGCGCCCGGGATCGGTGTCGAGCCTGACCTCGGCACCCAGCAGCCTGCGGGTGCGGGGGTCGAGGCGCGGGCGCTGCAGCCGGCCGCCGAGCTCGGCGCCGTCGTCGGCGCGCAGCCAGACGCGCGCCCCGGTGAGGTGGCGTACCGGGCCGCCGCCGTGCCAGCGTATCTCCAGCAGGCCGTCCGCGCGCCAGCGGCTGCCGTGGAAACCGGGGTGGTCCATGTGCGCGATCAGCAGCGCCAGCGGGCCGGCGGCGCGCTGGCGCAGGCGGCGGCGGTAGTCGGTGAGCGAGTCGACGCCGACCAGCAGGTTGCCGTGCCGGTCCTCGCAGCAGGGGACGCCGGCCGCGGCCAGGCGCGCGACGGCCCAG
>DATCZX010000006.1:0-6963 GCA_036525695.1 Gammaproteobacteria bacterium
AGCAGGCGCGCCGCCACGCCGCCCGGCCCGGAGGCGAAGCCGCCCATGCCGAGCACCGCGACCGGCCGCCGCCGGCGCAGCGCGCCCGCCGCCTGCAGCAGCGCGACCCCGAGCCGCAGCGGCGCCAGCAGCCAGCCGGCCAGGCCGTTGCCGCGCAGCCCGGCGATGCTGAGCCAGTCGATCTCGTAGCCGGCCGCCGGCACCAGCTCGGCCTCGAGGCCGCGCCGGGTGCCGAGCCAGCTGACCGTCAGCCCGCGCGCGCGCAGCCCCTCGGCCACCGCCAGCGCCGGGAACACGTGGCCGCCGGTGCCGCCGGCCATGATCACCACCGCGGCGCTCACGCGCGCACCTCCAGCGGGTAGCGCACGCCGACCGCGTCGAGGCGGCGGCCGAACTCCGGGCTGTCGCTCTCGTAGGCGACGCGCAGCAGCAGCGCCAGCGCGACGCAGGTGACCAGCAGGCTGCTGCCGCCGTAGCTGATCAGCGGCAGCGTCAGCCCCTTGGTCGGCAGCAGCCCCATGTTGACGCCGATGCTGATGAACGCCTGCAGCGCGATCCAGGTGCTGATGCCGTAGGCGAGGAAGGCGCCGAACGGGTTGCCCGCGGCCTGCGCGCGCGTGCCGACCTGGAAGCCGCGCAGCAGCAGCGCGCTGTACAGCGCGATCACCACCAGCAGCCCGGCGAGGCCGAGCTCCTCGGCGAGCACCGCGATGATGAAGTCGGTGTGCGCCTCGGGCAGGTAGGAGAGCTTCTGCACGCTGCCGCCGAGGCCGACCCCGAACCAGTCGCCGCGGCCGAACGCGATCAGCGCCTGGGTCAGCTGGAAGCCCTTGTCGAACGGGTCGGCCCACGGGTCGACGAAGGTGGTCAGCCGCTGCATCCGGTACGGCGAGCCGAGCACCAGCAGCGCGGCCATGCCGCAGCCGGCGCCGAGCATCAGCACGAACTGCCACAGCCTGACCCCGCCGAGGAACAGCAGCGCGGCGACCGTGGTCATCATCACCGCGGTGGCGCCGAAGTCCGGCTCCAGCAGCAGCAGGCCGCCGCCGAAGCCGAGCAGCAGCATCGGCTTCAGGAAGCCCCACAGCGAGCTCTGCACCTCGTGCCGCCGGCGCACCAGGTAGCCGGCGATGAACACCACCGCGAGCAGCTTCATCAGCTCCGACGGCTGCAGCGTGAACACGCCGAGGTTGAGCCAGCGCATCGCGCCGTTGACCTGGCGGCCGATGCCCGGCACCAGCACCAGCGCCAGCAGCACGTAGCCGGCCAGCAGCAGGCTGCCGCCGTGGCGCTCCCAGAAGGCCAGCGGGGTGCGGTAGACCACCCAGCCGAGAGCGGCGCCGAGCCCGGCGTGGGCCAGCTGGCGCCAGAAGAAGTAGAGCGGCTCGCCCTGGCGGCTGGCGGCCAGCGACATCGACGCCGAGGTGACCATCACCAGGCCGAGGCCGAGCAGCGCCAGCGCCAGGCCGAGCAGCCAGAAGTCGTGGCTGACCCCGGTCGGGCGGCCGACCGTGCGGCTGCTGGCCTGGCCGTGCCAGCCGTTCACGCCCGCGCCCCCGTGGCCAGGCCGAGCTGCCGCCGCACCGCGTCACGGAAGCGGTCGCCGCGCTGCTCGAAGTCGCGGTAGCGGTCGAAGCTGGCGCAGGCCGGCGACAGCAGCACGCTGTCCCCCGGCGCGGCCAGCGCCGCCGCGCGGGCGACCGCGGCATCCAGGCTGGCCGCGCGCTCGACCGGGACGCTGCCCGCCAGCGCCCGCTGCAGCACGTCGACCTCGTCGCCGACCAGCAGCGCGGCGCGCACCTTGCCCTGCGCCGCGCGGCCGAGCGGCGCGTAGTCGACCGGCTCGGGCTGGCCGCCGGCGATCAGCAGCAGCGGGCCGTCCAGCCCGTCGAGGGCGGCGCAGGCGGCGCCGACGCTGGTCGCCTTGGAGTCGTTGAACCAGCGCACGCCGCCGCTCTCGCCGAGCCACTCGAGGCGGTGCGGCAGGCCGCGGAACTGCTGCAGCGCCTCCAGGCACGGCGCCTCCGGCAGCTCCAGCGCGGCGGCGATCGCCAGCCCCGCCAGCGCGTTGGCCAGGTTGTGCCGCCCGGCCAGGCACAGCGCCGACGCCGGCAGCAGGCGCCGCGTGCCGCGCGCCAGCCAGGCCGCGCCGCCGTGCTGGACCAGGCCGAAGGCGTCGTCCGCCGGCGCGTCGAGGCCGAAGGTCAGCGTCCGGCGCTGCGCGCGGCGCAGGCCGAGCACGCGCGGGTCGTCGCGGTTCAGCACCATCACGCCGTCGCCGGCGAACACCCGCGCCTTGGTCGCCAGGTACTCGTCGAGGTCGGCGTAGCGGTCGACGTGGTGCGGCGAGACGTTGAGCACGGTCGCCACCAGCGGGCGCAGCGAGGCGGTGGTCTCGAGCTGGTAGCTGGAGAGCTCGAGCACGTAGAACTCCGGGGCCGGGGTCTCGCGCAGCAGCTCCAGCGCCGGCATGCCGAGGTTGCCGCCGAGCAGCACGCGGCGGCCGCAGCGCGCGGCCAGCGCGCCGACCAGCGTGGTCACCGTGCTCTTGCCGTTGGTCCCGGTGATCGCCACCACCGGCCGCGCCACCGCCTGCGCGAACAGCTCGATCTCGCCGACCACCGGCACCCCGGCCGCCAGCGGCAGCCGGCGGCGGTCGAGCCCGGGGGAGACGACGACCCGGTCGGCGCCGGCGAACAGCGCCGGGTCGAAGCCGCCGAGGCGGGTGGCGAGGCCCGGGAACTCCCGCCGCAGCGCGGCCAGCCCCGGCGGCTCCGCGCGGCTGTCGCAGGCGGTCACCCGCTCGCCCCGGGCGAGCAGGTGGCGCGCCGCGGCGAGGCCGCTCTTGCCCAGGCCGACGACGAGGTTGTGGCGGTTGGCGGCGAGCATCAGCGGATCTTCAGCGTCGCCAGGCCGACCAGCACCAGGATCACCGTGATGATCCAGAAGCGCACGATCACGCGCGGCTCCGGCCAGCCCTTCAACTCGAAGTGGTGGTGCAGCGGCGCCATGCGGAAGATGCGCCGCCCGGTCAGCTTGAACGAGGCGACCTGCAGGATCACCGACACCGTCTCGATCACGAACACCCCGCCCATCACCAGCAGCACCAGCTCCTGGCGGCAGACCACGGCGATGATCCCGAGCGCGGCGCCGAGCGCCAGCGCGCCGACGTCGCCCATGAACACCTGGGCCGGGTAGGCGTTGAACCAGAGGAAGCCGAGGCCGGCGCCGACGATCGCGCCGCAGAACACCACCACCTCGCCGACCCCGTGCAGGTACGGGATGCCGAGGTAACCGGCGAATTTCACGTGGCCGGTGACGTAGACGAAGATGCCGAGCGCCCCGGCGACCATCACCGTCGGCAGGATCGCCAGGCCGTCGAGGCCGTCGGTCAGGTTGACCGCGTTGCTCGAGCCGACGATAACGAAGTAGACCAGCGGCACGAACAGCCAGCCGAGGTCGATCGCGACGTCCTTGAAGAACGGCACGATCAGCTGCGTCTCGCCCGGCCCCTGCGCGGTGACCAGCAGCAGCACCGCCGCGGCCAGCCCGACCACCGACTGCCACAAGTACTTCCAGCGCGCCGGCAGGCCGCGCGAGTCGCGCAGCACCAGCTTGCGGTAGTCGTCGACCCAGCCGATGGCCCCGAACAGCAGCGTCACCCCAAGCACGATCCAGACGTAGCGGTTGCCGAGGTCGGCCCACAGCAGCGTGCTGACGCCGATCGCGACCAGGATCAGCGCGCCGCCCATGGTCGGGGTGCCGGCCTTGACCAGGTGGCTCTGCGGCCCGTCGTCGCGCACCTGCTGGCCGATCTGGTAGCGGCCCAGCCGGCGGATCATCTCCGGCCCGACCAGCAGCGAGATCAGCAGCGCGGTCAGCACGCCGAGGATCGCGCGCAGGGTCAGGTACTGGAACACGTTGAAACCGGTGTGCCAGCCGACCAGGTACTCGCTCAGGTGATACAGCATCAGCCGGACCTCCCCTCGCCGTCGGCCAGCGCCTCGACCACGCGCTCCATGCGCGCCGAGCGCGAGCCCTTGACCAGCAGCGTGACCCCGTCGCCGAGCCCCTCGCGCAGCGCCGCGACCAGCGCCGCCTGGTCGCTGAACTGCTCGCCGTGGGCGCCGAACGCGGCCGCCGCGTGCGCGGCCAGCGCGCCGACCGCGAACAGCCGGTCGATGCCGCGGGCGCGCGCCTGCTCGCCGACCCAGGCGTGCCAGCGCGGCGCATCGGCGCCGAGTTCGGCCATGTCGCCGACCGCCAGCCAGCGGCTGCCGGGGCGCGCCGCGAGCAGCTCGATCGCCGCGGCGAACGCGGTCGGGTTGGCGTTGTAGGTGTCGTCGATCAGCAGCGAGCCGCCGGGGCCGGGCCGGCCCTGCAGGCGGCCGGGCACCGTCGCCACCGCCGCCAGCCCGCTGGCGACGGTCTCCAGCTCGGCGCCGGCGGCCAGCGCCGCCGCCGCCGCGGCCAGGGCGTTGCGCACGTTGTGGCGGCCGGCCAGCGGCACGCCGACCTCGACCACGCCGTGCGGGGTGCGCAGCGGGAAGCGCAGCCGCGGGGCGAGCCCGTTCTCGGCGATGACGGCGGCGGCGTCGGTGCCGACGTCGGCCGCCGGGTCGAGCCCGAAGGTCAGCACGCGCCGCGCCCCGGCCAGCTCGCGCCAGAGCCCGGCGTACGGGTCGTCGAGGTTGACCACCGCGGTCGCCTCCGGCGGCAGCGCGGCGAACAGCTCGCCCTTGGCGCGGGCGACGCCGTCGACGCTGCCGAAGCCCTCGAGGTGCACCGGGCCGGCATTGTTCACCAGCCCGACGCCCGGCTGCGCCAGCCGCGCCAGGTAGTCGATCTCGCCGGCGTGGTTGGCGCCCAGCTCGACCACCGCGCTGCGGTGCCGGGCCCCCAGCTCGCACAGCGTCAGCGGCACGCCGATGGCGTTGTTCAGGTTGCCGCGCGTCGCCAGCACCGCGCCGCGACGGCCGAGGATCGCCGCGGTCATCTCCTTGACCGTGGTCTTGCCGCTGCTGCCGGTGATCGCCACCAGCGGCAGCGCGAAGCGCGCGCGCCAGGCGGCGGCGAGGCGGCCCAGCGCGGCCAGCGTGTCGTCGACCAGCAGCAGCGGGCCGCTGCCGGGGAGCTCGCGCTCGACCAGCGCGGCCACCGCGCCGCCGGCGAGCGCGGCGTCGACGTAGGCGTGGCCGTCGAAGCGCTCGCCGCGCAGCGCGACGAACAGCGACCCCGGGACCACCTTGCGGCTGTCGGTGCTGACGCCGCGGAACCCGGCGCCGGCGCCGACCAGGCGCGCGCCGAGCAGTGCCGCCGCCTGCGCGAGCTCCAGCGCGATGCTCATGCCGCGGCCTCGCCGACCAGCCGCCGCACCAGCGCACGGTCGCTGAACGGGCGCAGCTCGTCGCCGACCTGCTGGGTCAGCTCGTGGCCCTTGCCGGCGACCAGCACCACGTCGTCGGCCGCCGCAGCGGCCAGCGCCGCGCCGATCGCCGCGGCCCGGTCGCGCAGCACCTCGACGGGGTGGCCGGCCGGCATCCCGGCGACGATCGCGCGGGCGATCGCGGCGCCGTCCTCGCGCCGCGGGTTGTCGTCGGTGACGATCACCCGGTCGGCCGCGGCCGCGGCCACCGCGCCCATCAGCGGCCGCTTCGCCGCGTCGCGGTCGCCGCCGCAGCCGAACACGCACCAGAGCCGCCCGCGGCAGTGCTCGCGCAGCGCCGCCAGCGCGACCGCCAGCGCGTCCGGGGTGTGCGCGTAGTCGACCACCACCAGCGGGCCGTCACCGCCGCCGAAGCGCTCCATCCGCCCGGGCACCCCGCGCACCGCGGCGAGCCGCGCGAGCGCGTCGTCGAGCTCGAGCCCGGCGAGCAGCAGCACCGCCAGCGTGGCCAGCAGGTTGCTGGCGTTGAAGCGGCCGAGCAGCCCGCTGTGCAGCACCCCGCGGCCGGCCGGGGTGTGCACCGTCAGCGTGAACCCGTCGGCGTGCGCCTCGAGCTCCGCCCCGCGCACCGCGGCGTCAGCGGCGAACCCGTAACCGAGCGCGCTGACCGCGCGCGGCAGCGCCGCCAGCCAGGCGCGGCCGCAGGGGTCGTCGACGTTCAGCGCGGCGCGGCGCAGGCCCGGCTGCGTGAACAGCCGCTGCTTGGCGGCCGCGTACTGCTGCATGCCGCCGTGGTAGTCGAGGTGCTCGTGGGTCAGGTTGGTGAACACCGCGGTGTCGAAGCGCACGCCGCCGACGCGGCCCTGGTCGAGCGCGTGCGACGACACCTCCATCGCCACGCGCGTCGCCCCGCCCGCGCGCAGCTCTGCCAGCAGCGCGTGCACGGTGACCGCGTCGGGCGTGGTGTGGGTCGCCGGCGCCAGCGCGCCGGGCCAGCCGTTGCCCAGCGTGCCGAGCACCCCGCAGCGCGCGCCGGGGCGGTCGAGGGCGCCGGCGAGGAAGTGGCACACCGAGCTCTTGCCGTTGGTGCCGGTGACGCCGAGCACCGCGAGCACCCGCGACGGCTCGCCGTGGAAGCGGTCGGCGAGCTCGCCGTAGCAGTGGCGCAGCCCGGGCAGCGGCAGCAGCGGCAGCGCTGCGCCGGCCGGCGGCAAGGCCCCGTCGGGGTCGTAGAGCGCGGCGACGGCCCCGGCACGGCAGGCGGCGTCCAGGTGCGCGAGGCCGTGGCCGCGCGTCCCCGGCAGGGCCAGGAACAGCGCGCCCGGCGTGCAGCCGCGGCTGTCGACGCAGAGTCCCGCGAGCGCCCGGTCGGCGGCCGGCGGCACCGCCAGCCGGCCGTCGAGCAGCTGCGCGAGGGTCCAGCCCGCCGCGTCCTGCAGCGCGGCCATCATCGCTCCCCGTCCCGCGCCGCGACCCGCGGCGCACCGTCGAGCCACGCGCCGGGGTCGTCGGGCGGCACGTTCATCAGCCGCAGGGCCCCGCTCATGATGCCGTGGAACACCGGCGCGGCGACCAGG
>DATCZX010000007.1:0-2702 GCA_036525695.1 Gammaproteobacteria bacterium
GGTGACGGAGGAACCGCACCGCGAACCCAGAGGCCGGCGATGCGGCTCGCACGCTCACCGCATCCTGCGAACTGTCACGAGGGGGTCGGGGTAGAACCGTTCTACTCCGACCCCTGCGCGTCAGAGCGTCGGGAAGTGCAGGTTGTGGCCGGCGCGGATGCCGGTCGGCCAGCGCGTGGTGACGGTCTTCAGGCGGGTGTAGAAGTGCACGCCCTCAGGGCCGTAGATCGAGTGCGCGCCGAACAGCGACGCCTTCCAGCCGCCGAAGCTGTGGTAGGCGACCGGCACCGGGATCGGCACGTTGACCCCGACCATGCCGACCTGGATCGAGCTGCTGAAGGCGCGCGCGGTGTCGCCGTCGCGGGTGAAGATCGCGGTGCCGTTGCCGTACTCGTGGTCGTTGACCAGGGCGACGGCACTGTCGTAATCGTCGACCCGCACCACGCAGAGCACCGGGCCGAAGATCTCCTCCCGGTAGATGCGCATCCCGGCCGTGACCCGGTCGAACAGCGTCGGGCCGACGAAGAAGCCCTGCTCGTGCCCGGGGACCGTCAGGCCGCGGCCGTCGACCACCAGCTCGGCCCCCTCCTCGACGCCGAGGTCGATGTAGCCGAGCACCCGCTGCTGGTGCTCGCGGGTGACCAGCGGCCCCATCTCCATGGCGCGGTCGTTGCCGGGGCCGACCTTCAGCGTGGCGATGCGCGCGGTCATCCGCTCGACCAGCGCATCGGCGGTGGCGTCGCCGACCGCGACCGCGACCGAGATCGCCATGCAGCGCTCGCCGGCCGAACCGTAGGCGGCGCCGATCAGCGCGTCGGCGGCCTGGTCCAGGTCGGCGTCGGGCATCACCACCATGTGGTTCTTGGCCCCGCCGAGCGCCTGCACGCGCTTGCCGTGGGCGCTGCCGGTCGAGTAGATGTGCTTCGCCACCGGGGTCGAGCCGACGAAGCTCAGCGCCTGCACGTCGGGGTCGGTCAGCAGCGTGTCGACCGCCTCGCGGTCGCCCTGGACGACGCTGAACACGCCGTCGGGCAGCCCCGCCTCCTGCAACCGCTCGGCCAGGAACAGCGCCGCCGACGGGTCGCGCTCGGAGGGCTTGAGGATGAAGGCGTTACCGCAGGCGATGCCGTTGGCCATCATCCACAGCGGCACCATCGCCGGGAAGTTGAACGGGGTGATGCCGGCGACCACGCCGAGCGGCTGGCGCATCGCGTGGGTGTCGACGCCGCTGCCGACGTTCTCGCTGAACTCGCCCTTCAGCAGCTGCGGGATGCCGCAGGCGTACTCGACGTTCTCGATGCCGCGCTGCACCTCGCCGCGCGCGTCCTCGAACACCTTGCCGTGCTCGGCGCTGACCAGCTCGGCGAGGGCGTCGGCGTCGCGGTTGAGGATCTCGTTGAAGCGCATCATCACGCGCATCCGGCGCAGCGGCGGGGTTGCCGCCCAGGCCGGGAACGCGGCCTTGGCCACGGCGATCGCGGCGCGGGTCTCGTCGGCGCTGGCCAGCGCCACGCGGCCGCTGACGGCGCCGGTGGCCGGGTTGAAGACGTCGCCGAAGCGTCCGCTCGTGCCGGCCACGCGCTGGCCGCCGATCCAGTGGTCGATCTGCTGGGTCATGTTCTGCTCCGGAAAGTCATGTTACTCAGAGTCTAGGTCCAAGTCGGGATGAAGCCCGACCTACGCGGAATTTCGCATCCGCTCTACCAGGTCGGGACTGGGCATCACGCACCGCCCATTCACATAGGGCGGCCCGTGGCCGCCACCACCGACCGCTGGCGCGCACGGCGCGCCCTATGCAAAAGGCCAATGAGCCGGCACGGCCACGCATGGATTCATGCAAGCTGCTGCAGCACCGCGCGCAGCGTGTCGACGATCTGCCCGATCTGCGCCTCCTCGATCACCAGCGGCGGCGACAGCGCGATGATATCGCCGGTGGTGCGCACCAGCAGGCCGGCCTCGAGGCAGCGCTGCCAGGCGTCCAGCGCGCGGCGCGTCGGCTGGCCGGCGAGCGGCTCGAGCTCGACCGCGCCGACCAGGCCGAGGTTGCGGATGTCGACCACGTGCGGCAGCCCGCGCAGTGAGTGCAGCGCCTCCTCCCAGGCCGGCTCCAACGCCGCGGCGCGCTCGAACAGCCCCTCGTCGCGGTAGACGTCGAGCGCGGCGAGGCCGGCGGCGGCGGCCAGCGGGTGGCCCGAGTAGGTGTAGCCGTGGAACAGCTCGATGGCCTGCTCCGGGCCGTGCATGAAGGCGTCGTGGATGCCCTGGCGCACGATCACCGCGCCCATCGGCACGGCGCCCGAGGTCAGCCCCTTGGCACAGGTGACCAGGTCCGGCTGCACGCCGAAGCGGTTGGCGGCGAAGTTCGCGCCGAGGCGGCCGAAGCCGGTGATCACCTCGTCGAAGATCAGCAGGATGCCGTGGCGGTCGCAGATCGCGCGCAGCCGCTCGAGGTAGCCCTGCGGCGGGATCAGCACGCCGGTCGAGCCGGCCACCGGCTCGACGATCACCGCGGCGACGGTCGACGGGTCGCTGAGCAGCAGGCGCCGCTCGAGGTCGTCGGCCAGGTGCGCGCCCCAGGCCGGCTGGCCGCGGCTGAAGGCATTGTGCTCCGGGTTCCAGGTGTGGGGGAGGTGATCGACGCCGGGCAGCAGGCTGGCGCCGAAGGCCTTGCGGTTGGGCGTCATGCCGCCTACCGACATGCC
>DATCZX010000008.1:0-7716 GCA_036525695.1 Gammaproteobacteria bacterium
GACCGCGTGCACCGGCACCCCGGCCATCGGGATCGGGTCGCCGCCGGAGTGGCCGCGGGCGGTCAGCGTGATGTCGAGCAGCGCCGACGCGCGCTTGGCGTCGGCGTAGAACAGCTCGTAGAAGTCGCCCATGCGGTAGAACAGCAGCGTGTCCGGGTGCCCGGCCTTGAGCGCCAGGTACTGCTGCATGACCGGCGTGTGCTGCGCGCCGCGGGCGGGGTCGGAAGCCATCGCGGCAGTGTAGCGAAGCGCGTCACCGCGCGGCCAGCCGCGCGGCGGGTGCCGCCGGCCCGGCGACGCTCTAAACTGCGGCTCTCCGCCGATTGCCTGGAGCACGCGATGGACAGCACCGCCCGACTGGTCGCCGCGATCGCCGAGCGCCTGCTGGCGCGCGGCTGGTGGCTGGCCTGCGCGGAGTCCTGCACCGGCGGCTGGATCGCCAAGGTGCTGACCGACCTGCCCGGCAGCAGCCGCTGGTTCGAGCGCGGGCTGGTGACCTACTCGAACCGCGCCAAGCAGGAGCTGCTCGGCGTGCCGGCCGCGCTGCTGGAGCAGCACGGCGCGGTCAGCGCGGCGGTGGTGCAGGCGATGGCCGACGGCCTGCGCGCGCGCAGCGGCGCCGACCTGGCCGTCGCCGTCAGCGGCGTCGCCGGCCCGGACGGCGGCAGCGCGGAGAAGCCGGTCGGCACGGTCTGGTTCGCCTGGGCCGGCCCGCGGCCGCGCAGCGCCTGCGTGCGCTTCGCCGGCGACCGCGACGCGGTGCGCCGGCAGGCCGTCGCCCACGCCCTGCGCGGGGTGCTGGATGACCTCGACGCCGGCTGACGGCGCGCGCCTGTTCTTCGCGCTGTGGCCCGACGCGGCGCTGCGCGCGCGGCTGGCGCGGCTGGCGCGCGCACACGCCCCGGCCGGCAGCCGGCCGGTGGCGGCGGACAACCTGCACCTGACCCTCGCCTTCCTCGGCCAGGTGCCAGCCACCCGCCGTGCCGCGGTCGAGGAGGCGGCCGCCGCGGTGCGCGGCGCGCCGCTGACGCTGGCCCTCGACCGGCTCGAGCAGTGGCCGCGCCCGCAGGTGTTCTGCGCGGTCGGCTCGCAGGTGCCGGAGGGGCTGCAGGGCGTGGTCGAGCAGCTGCGCGCGGCGCTGGCCGCGCGCGACCTGCCAAGCGAGACGCGGCCGTTCCGCATCCACGTCACGCTGGCGCGCAAGGCCCGCCGCCTGCTGGCCCCGCAGCCGCTGCCGGCACCGCTGCCCTGGCACGCCGAGCGCTTCTGCCTGGTGGCCTCCGAGAGCCGCCCCGACGGCGTGCACTACCGGCCGCTGGCATGGTGGCCGCTGGCCGCGGAATGACCACGCGGGGCGGAGCTGTCGGCCGTAGACGACACCACGAAGCGCCGTTCCGGCCTAGGCCCCTCCCCCCCGCTGTGGGATAATCGCCGCCGACGAATCCCCTCCTCCCCCATCCCCAGAGGCAAGCAGACACGCTATGGACGACAACCGGCAGAAGGCCCTGAACGCGGCGTTGAGCCAGATCGAGCGGCAGTTCGGCAAGGGCGCGATCATGCGCATGGGCGACCACGCGGCGCGCGACGTCGAGGTGGTCTCCACCGGCTCGCTCGGACTCGACATCGCCCTCGGGGTCGGCGGCCTGCCCTACGGCCGGGTGGTCGAGATCTACGGCCCGGAATCCTCGGGCAAGACCACGCTGACGCTGCAGGTGGTCGCCGAGGTGCAGCGCCAGGGCGGCACCGCGGCGTTCATCGACGCCGAGCACGCGCTCGACCCGGGCTACGCCGAGAAGATCGGGGTCAACGTCGATGACCTGCTGGTGTCGCAGCCGGACACCGGCGAGCAGGCGCTGGAGATCGCCGACATGCTGGTGCGCTCCGGCGCGGTCAACCTGGTCGTGGTCGACTCGGTCGCGGCGCTGACGCCGAAGGCCGAGATCGACGGCGAGATGGGCGACTCCCACGTCGGCCTGCAGGCGCGCCTGATGTCGCAGGCGCTGCGCAAGCTGACCGCCAACATCAAGCGCTCGAACACGCTGGTGATCTTCATCAACCAGATCCGGATGAAGATCGGCGTGATGTTCGGCAGCCCGGAGACCACCACCGGCGGCAACGCGCTCAAGTTCTACTCCTCGGTGCGCCTCGACATCCGCCGCATCGGTGCGCTGAAGAAGGGCGACGAGGTGATCGGCAACGAGACCCGGGTCAAGGTGGTCAAGAACAAGGTCGCCCCGCCGTTCCGCCAGGCCGAGTTCGAGATCATCTACGGCGAGGGCATCTCGCGCGAGGCCGAGATCATCGACCTCGGCGTCAGCTGCAACCTGGTCGACAAGTCCGGCGCCTGGTACAGCTACAACGGCGAGCGCATCGGCCAGGGCAAGGACAACGTGCGCAACTTCCTCAAGGAGCACCCGGAGACCGCGGCCGAGATCGAGGGCCTGGTGCGCGCCAAGCTGCTGCCGGCGAGTGTCGCCGCCGCCGGTGAGCGGGCCAAGGCCGAGGCCTGAGGCGGCGCCGCGGGCGCGCGCGCTGGACCTGCTCGCGCGCCGCGAGCACAGCCGCGCGGAACTGCGCCGCAAGCTCGGCGGAGCGGGGAGCGACCCCGCCGAGCTCGACGCCGTGCTCGACCAGCTGGCCGCCGCCGGCCTGCAGAGCGACGCGCGCTACGCCGAGAGCTACGTGCGCAGCTACGCCGAGCGCGGCGACGGCCCGCTGAAGATCCGCCAGGGGCTGCGCCAGCGCGGCGTCGACGGGTCGCTGATCGACGCCGCCCTGGAGGCCGCCGAGGTCGACTGGGGCGAGCGCCTCGAGAGCGCGCGCGCCAAGCGCTTCGGCCCCGGGTTGCCAGGCGAACGCCGCGAGCAGGCCCGCCAGGCGCGCTTCCTGGCCCAGCGCGGGTTCACCACCGAGGCGATCCGCCGCCGGTTGACAGACACCTGGGAAGCGTGAAACTTACCCGGTTTTCCACCCCGGCGGGCCGCGCGGCCCGCAGTGCCGCAGGCCCCCGATGAAGACCAGCAACGCCATCCGCCAGTCCTTCCTCGACTTCTTCCAGGAGCGCGGCCACCAGGTCGTGGCCAGCAGCCCGCTGGTGCCCGGCAACGACCCGACGCTGCTGTTCACCAACGCCGGCATGGTCCAGTTCAAGGACGTCTTCCTCGGCCTCGACCCGCGCCCCTACAGCCGCGCGGCGACCTCGCAGCGCTGCGTGCGCGCCGGCGGCAAGCACAACGACCTCGAGAACGTCGGCTACACCGCGCGCCACCACACCTTCTTCGAGATGCTCGGCAACTTCAGCTTCGGCGACTACTTCAAGCGCGAGGCGATCCACTACGCCTGGGACTACCTGACCCGGGTGCTCGGGCTGCCGGGGGAGAAGCTGTGGGCCACCGTCTACGTCGACGACGACGAGGCCGCGGCGATCTGGCTCGACGAGATCGGCATCGACCCCGCGCGCTTCACCCGGATCGGCGACAAGCCGGGCAAGCGCCGCTACGAGAGCGACAACTTCTGGGCGATGGGCGACACCGGCCCGTGCGGCCCCTGCTCCGAGATCTTCTACGACCACGGCCCCGGCATCCCCGGCGGCCCGCCCGGCAGCCCCGACGAGGACGGCGACCGCTACATCGAGATCTGGAACCTGGTGTTCATGCAGTACAACCGCACCGCGGACGGCAACATGACCCTGCTGCCGAAGCCGTCGGTCGACACCGGCATGGGCCTCGAGCGGCTCGCCGCGGTGCTGCAGGGGGTGCACAGCAACTACGAGATCGACCTGTTCCAGCGCCTGATCGGCGCCGCCGCCGAGCTGGCCGGCAATCCCGACCTCGGCGACAACTCGCTGAAGGTGATCGCCGACCACATCCGCGCCAGCGCCTTCCTGGTGGTCGACGGCGTGCTGCCGTCGAACGAGGGGCGCGGCTACGTGCTGCGCCGGATCATCCGCCGGGCGATCCGCCACGGCCACAAGCTCGGGCTCGAGGAGCCGTTCTTCCACCGCCTGGTGCCGGTGCTCAGCGCCGAGATGGGCGCGGCCTACCCCGAACTGGTCCGGGCCGCCGACCAGGTGGTCACGGTGCTGCGCCGCGAAGAGCAGCGCTTCGCCGAGACCCTCGACCAGGGCATGCGCATCCTCGAGGAGCGGCTCGCCGGTCTCGGCGCCGGTGCCGAGATCCCCGGCGAGACCGTGTTCCTGCTCTACGACACCTACGGTTTCCCGGTCGACCTGACCGCCGACATCGCGCGCGAGCGCGGCCTCAGCGTGGACCACGGCGGGTTCGAGCAGCAGATGGAGGCGCAGCGCGAGCGCGCCCGTGCCGCCAGCCAGTTCGGCGCCGACTACGGCGCGCTGCCCGAGCTCGACCTCGCCACCGAGTTCACCGGCTACGACGGCACCGCCGGCGAGGGCCGGGTGGTCGCGCTGTACCGCGACGGCAAGCCGGCCGACACGCTGGCCGCCGGCGACGAGGGCGTGGTGGTGCTCGACCGCTCGCCGTTCTACGCCGAATCGGGCGGCCAGGTCGGCGACCGCGGCGAGCTGCACGCCGCCGGCGGCCGCTTCGTCGTCGCCGACACGCAGAAGCAGGGCCGCGCGCACGCCCACCTCGGCGAGGTCGCCGAGGGCGCGCTGGCGGTCGGCGACACGCTGCGCGCCGAGGTCGACCCCGAGTCGCGCCAGGCCACCGCGCTGAACCACTCCGCCACCCACCTGCTGCACGCCGCGCTGCGCCAGGTGCTCGGCGAGCACGTGGTGCAGAAGGGCTCGCTGGTCGAGCCCGGCCGGCTGCGCTTCGACTTCACCCACTTCGAGCCGGTCAGCCGCGAGGAGCTCGACCGGATCGAGCAGCTGGTCAACCGGCAGATCCGCCGCAACGCCGACGTCGAGACCGCGGTGATGGCCTACGACGAGGCGGTCGGCGCCGGCGCGATGGCGCTGTTCGGCGAGAAGTACGGCGACCGCGTGCGCGTGCTGAAGATCGGCGACTTCTCCACCGAGCTGTGCGGCGGCACCCACGTCGGCCGCGCCGGCGACATCGGCCTGTGCAAGATCGTCAGCGAGGGCGGCGTCGCCGCCGGGGTGCGCCGCATCGAGGCGGTCACCGGCACCGGCGCGCTGGCGCGCATCGCCGAGGACGAGCGCCGGCTCGCCGAGATCGCCGCGCTGGTCAAGGGCGAGCGCGACAACGTCGAGCGCAAGGTGGTCTCGCTGCTCGAGCGCACGCGCAGCCTGGAGAAGGAGCTCGACCGGCTGAAGCAGAAGCTGGCCAGCAGCGCCGGCAGCGACCTCGCCGGGCAGGCGGTCGCGGTCGACGGCCTGCAGGTGCTGGCCGCGCGCCTCGACGGCGCCGACCCGAAGTCGCTGCGCAACACCCTCGACCAGCTGAAGCAGAAGCTCGGCACCGCGGCGATCGTGCTGGCCGCCGTCAACGACGGCCGCGTCAGCCTGGTCGCCGGGGTCAGCGACGACGCCACCGGCCGGGTCAAGGCCGGCGAGCTGATCAACGTGGTGGCCCAGCCGATCGGCGGCAAGGGCGGCGGCCGGCCGGACATGGCGCAGGGCGGCGGCAGCGACAACGGCGAGCTCGACGGCGCGCTGGCCGGGGTCGTCGACTGGGTGCGCGCGCACCTCGGTTGACGCTTCCAATTTGACCCATGCTGGTGTTTAATGCCGGCCTTTTCGCGCGGGTAAGGTGATGGCACTGATCGTCCACAAGTACGGCGGCACCTCGGTCGGCTCGGTGGAGCGCATCGAGAACGTCGCGCGCCGCGTCGCCGCCGCGCAGCGTGCCGGCGACCGGATCTGCGTCGTCGTCTCGGCGATGAGCGGCGAGACCAACAAGCTGGTCGACCTGGCCAAGGCGATCGACCCGCACGCCGACCGCCGCGAGCTCGACGTGCTGCTGTCGACCGGCGAGCAGGTCACCATCGCGCTGCTCAGCATCGCCCTGCACAAGCTCGGCTGCCCGGCCCGCTCCTACACCGGCGGCCAGGTGCGCATCCTCACCGACAGCGCCCACACCAAGGCGCGCATCCTGCACATCGACAACGCGCGCATGCGCGCCGACCTCGATGCCGGCCGCGTGCTGGTGGTCGCCGGGTTCCAGGGGGTCGACGCCGACGGCAACATCACCACGCTCGGCCGTGGCGGTTCGGACACCACCGCGGTGGCGCTGGCCGCCGCGCTGAAGGCCGACGAGTGCCAGATCTACACCGACGTCGACGGCGTCTACACCACCGACCCGCGGATCGAGCCCAACGCCCGCCGCCTCGACCGCATCACCTTCGAGGAGATGCTGGAGATGGCCAGCCTCGGCTCCAAGGTGCTGCAGATCCGCTCGGTCGAGATGGCGGGCAAGTACAACGTCCCGCTGCGCGTGCTCTCGAGCTTCGAAGACGGCCCGGGCACGCTGATCACCTACGAGGAAGATGGGATGGAACAGCCGCTGATCTCCGGCATCGCGTTCAACCGCGACGAGGCTCAACTCACCGTCGCCGGCATCCCGGACCGGCCGGGTGTCGCCTTCGGCCTGCTCGGGCCGATCGCCGATGCCAACATCGAGGTCGACATGATCGTGCAGAACGTCGGCGACGACGACACGACCGACCTGACCTTCACCGTCCATCGCAACGACTACGACCGCGCGCGCGAGATCCTCGAGAAGGTCGGCAAGGAACTCGGCGCCCAGGAGATCTCCGGCAACAACAAGATCGCCAAGCTCTCGCTGGTCGGCGTCGGCATGCGCTCGCACGCCGGCATCGCCAGCCGGATGTTCGAGGCACTGGCCGCGGTCGGCATCAACATCCGCATGATCTCGACCTCCGAGATCAAGATCTCGGTGGTGGTCGACGACAAGTTCCTGGAACTCGGCGTGCGCTCGCTGCACGAGGCCTTCGACCTCGCCGCAGGCGAGAGCTGACAGCCATTTCTCGGATTTCCTTCCACTTCCCGAGTCCACTGGCTAGACTTGCTGCTTGACGGCAAGGGCTAGGGACGCGCCGTCGTTGGCGGGCAAGCGACCAGGCAGAAGTCGCGGACTGCCTCGACAGGGAACACCAACGCGGAGGTTAGAGATAATGCTGATCCTGACCAGGAGGGTGGGCGAGACGCTGATGATCGGTGACCAGGTCACCGTGACGGTGCTCGGGGTGAAGGGAAACCAGGTCCGCCTGGGCGTGAACGCCCCGAAGGACGTGGCGGTCCACCGTGAGGAGATCTACGAGCGCATCAAGCGCGAGCGCGACGACGACGCGCCGTCCGACAGGGGGTGACCGCGCGCGGCCGTCTCTGCTTTACCTGTGATGCCGCGCCCGTTATCCTAGCCAGCCTCGCGGACCCCAGGGGCCCGCGAGACACCTACCCGGAGAGATGGCCGAGTGGTCGAAGGCGCTCCCCTGCTAAGGGAGTATGGGTCAAAAGCCCATCGAGGGTTCGAATCCCTCTCTCTCCGCCATTAAGAACTACCAAGCCACTGTAATAAGTGGCTTTTTAGTTTTTTATTCGGGCATCAAGTCCCCCAATCAGTCCCCCAATCTGCATTTCGTCGATTGGACGTGCTGGGTAGCATCGAGTCGCTCGGCGCACTCTTCTTGTATAGCCGCTTACTGACTATGTGTCCTAGTGCACAGAACTCGTCAGCGCATCCCAGTAGCCTAACCCTGCCACGCGCTTCCTCCCCGCGTGACTCCTCCAGAATTCGGGCGGCAGGGACGCTG
>DATCZX010000009.1:0-3955 GCA_036525695.1 Gammaproteobacteria bacterium
TTCCACCGTCGCGGCTTCGTCGACGGCCGCGTGCTGCGCCTGCCGACCGTCAGCGTGCGCCCGGGCAAGCCCAACCGCGCCGCCTCGTCGTTCGCCAGCGGCATCGTGCGCGAACCGCTGGACGGCCTCGAGGCGGTCTGCCCGGTGGCGCCGGAGACGCGGCTGTGGCTGCTCTCGCCGCGCGCGGCGACCGCCTGCCTGGTGCACGGCAGCGAGCTGCCGGCGGCGGCGCTGGGCCTGCAGCGCTGGATCAACCTGCCGGGCGTCTCGGTCACCGCGGCCGGGATGGTCGCCGCGCTCGAGCGCGTCGCCGGCGCCGCGGTCGCGGCGCGCGTGCGCTGGGAGCGCGACCCGCTGGTCGAGCGCATCGTCGGCAGCTGGCCCGGGGCCTGGGAGACGCGCCGCGCGCAGCAGCTGGGGTTCAAGGGGGACGCCGACTTCGACGCCATCGTGCGGGCCTACGTCGAGGACGACCTGGCGCGGCCCGGGACGCCGGGTTGAGGCAGAGGGGAGAGACGGGATGAATCTCGAACGGTTGCTCCGCGCCCGCGCCGAGGCGGACCGCCCGCTGCGCGTGGGCCTGATCGGTGCCGGCAAGTTCGGCACCATGTTCCTGTCGCAGGTGGCGCGCACCCCGGGCATGCAGCTGCTCGCGCTGGCCGACCTCGACCCGCAGCGCGCGCGCCGCGCGCTGGCCGAGACCGGCTGGCCGGCGGAGCGCTACGCCGCCGCGTCGGCGGCCGCCGCGCTGGCCGACGGCACCACCTGGATCACCGACGACGGCGCGGCGCTGATCGACGCCGACGGCCTCGAGGTGGTGATCGAGGCGACCGGGGTGCCCGAGGCCGGGGTCGTGCACGCACTGCGCTGCTTCGACCGCGGCCGCCACGTGGTGATGGTCAACGTCGAGGCCGACGTGCTGGTCGGGCCGCTGCTGGCGCGCCGCGCGGCGCAGGCCGGGGTGGTCTACTCGCTGGCCTACGGCGACCAGCCGGCGCTGATCTGCGAGCAGGTCGACTGGGCGCGCGCGGCCGGCTTCGAGGTGGTCGCGGCCGGCAAGGGCACGCTCTACCTGCCGGAGTTCCACGCCTCGACCCCGGACACGGTGTGGCACCACTACGGCCTGAGCGCCGAGCGCGCCGCGGGCAGCGGGATGAACGCGAAGATGTTCAACTCGTTCCTCGACGGCACCAAGTCCGGGATCGAGATGGCCGCGGTGGCCAACGCCACCGGGCTGCGCCCGCCGGCGGCCGGGCTGGCCTTTCCGGCGGTCGGCACCGGCGAGCTGGCGGCGCGGCTGATCCCGCGCGCCGCCGGCGGCGTGCTCGAGCAGAGCGGGATGGTGGAGGTGGTGTCGAGCCGGCGCCGCGACGGCGTGGATCTCACCGACGACCTGCGCTGGGGCGTCTACGTCACCTTCGTCGCGCCGAGCGACTACGTCGAGCGCTGCTTCGCCGACTACGGCCTGGTCACCGACCCGAGCGGGCGCTACAGCGCGCTGTGGCGCCCCTACCACCTGATCGGCCTCGAGCTCGGCATCAGCGTCGCCTGGGCCGGCCTGCTGCAGCTGCCGACCGGCTGCGCGCGCGGCTGGGTCGCCGACGTCGCCGCGGTGGCCAAGCGCGACCTGCCGGCCGGCACCCGGCTCGACGGCGAGGGCGGCTACTGCGTCTGGGGCCGGGTGCTGCCGGCCGCGCAGTCGCTGGCGCTCGGCGCGGTGCCGATCGGGCTGGCCCACGGGATCACGCTGGCGCGGCCGGTGGCGGTGGGCCAGGCGGTGCGCTGGGAGGACGTCTCGGCCCCGCCCGACTCGCCCGCGCTGCAGCTGCGCCGGGCGATGGAGCGCGAGCTGGCGCCGGGCTGAGGCGGTCCGGCCCGACGCGCAGCTGGCGCAGCCCCCGCCCCGGTTGACTACGCTGACAGCTGGGCGGCCGCTCCGGGCCGCGGTCCCCGGGTGCCAGCGCGCTGCCCTGCCGCGGAGGAGGTGAGATGCGCCCGATCGTCGACGTCGCCGCCGACCTCGGCCTGGCCGCGGCCGACCTGCGCGTCTACGGCGACGACATGGCCAAGCTGCGGCTGCCGGCGCTGCCGCCGCCGGGGGCGCGGCTGCCGGGGCGCATCGTGCTGGTCTCGGCGATCAACCCGACGCCCGGCGGCGAGGGCAAGACCACCGTCTCGATCGGCCTGGCGCAGGGCTTGCGCCGGCTCGGCGAGCGGGTCGCGCTGGCGCTGCGCGAGCCGTCGCTGGGCCCGGTCTTCGGCCTCAAGGGCGGCGGCACCGGCGGCGGCCGCTGCCGGCTCGAGCCGAGCGCGCGCATCGACCTGCACTTCACCGGCGACCTGCACGCCGTCGGCGCCGCGCACAACCTGCTCGCGGCGCTGGTCGACAACGCGGTGCATCACCACGCCGGCCTCGACCTCGAGCACCGCCAGGTGTTCTGGCGCCGCGTGCTCGACGTCAACGACCGCGCGCTGCGCCACACCGTGATCGGCCTCGGCGGGCGCCTCAACGGCGTGCCGCGCGAGGACGGCTTCGACATCACCGCGGCCTCCGAGGTGATGGCGATCCTGTGCCTGCACGACGGCATCGCCGACCTCAAGGCGCGCCTCGGGCGGATCCTGGTCGGCTTCGACCGCGCCGGCGAGCCGGTCACCGCGGCCGACCTGCAGGCGCACGGGGCGATGGCGGCGCTGCTGCAGGACGCGCTGCTGCCGAACCTGGTGCAGACCAGCGAGGGGGTCCCGGCGCTGGTCCACGGCGGGCCGTTCGGCAACATCGCCCACGGCTGCAACAGCGTGGTCGCCACGCGCGCCGCGGCGGCGCGCACCGACTACGTGGTCACCGAGGCCGGCTTCGGCTTCGACCTCGGCGCCGAGAAGTTCTTCGACCTGAAGTGCCGCAGCGCCGGGCTGTGGCCGCGCGCGGTGGTGCTGGTGGTGACGGCGCGCGCGCTGTGCGTGCACGGCGGCGGCGCGCACTGCCCGGGCGGGGCGGTGGAGACGCTGCAGCGCGGCCTCGAGCACCTCGACCAGCACGTCGCCAGCGTGCGCGCGCACCATCTACGGCGCCGCCGGGGTCGAGGCCGGGCGCGCCGCGCGCCTGGACCTCGAGCGCATCAGCCGGCTCGGCTACGACCGCCTGCCGGTGTGCATCGCCAAGACCCACCTGTCGCTCTCCGGCGACCCGCGCCTGACCGGCCGGCCGCGCGACTTCCTGCTGCCGCTCGAGTCGCTGCGCATCGCCGCCGGCGCCGGCTACCTGCTGGCGCTGACCGGCGACATCGTCACCATGCCGGGACTGCCGCGGGCCCCGGGCATGACCTGGAAGTTCCGCTTCAGTGTCGCGTGCATCTTGCTCCGGTAGACCACGACACCCTGCCTGGCCTTGTACTCCATCTTCTCCAGCGAGAAGGGGTTGCGGATCATGTACCGGGCGAGCTGGCGGCGCCCCTCCGCGTCCTGCGCACCGACTCGAACCGAGTTGTCGACCGAGAACCCCGAGTGTTCCCAGGCCAGCAGCTTGGCGGCGAACTCGGCCGTGATCGCCTCGTCATCCACTAGGTAGTCGAGAACGGCACGACGCAGCTGCTCTTTCAGCAATGGGTTCGGAATCGGTGGCAGCACCCGCAACGTCCCCGATGACGAGAAGACGCCATCGGCGACCAGGGCATGCACGTGCGGGTGAAAGGTGACCAGGTCGCCGAAGGTCTGGACGATCAGGACGAAGCCCGGCCGGCCCCATGGGGCCGCCTCGGTGTAGGCGTCCGTCAGCAGCCTGGCGACGAGGCGGCAGAGCCCGCCCAGGCGGTACCGGCGATGGAAATGGGGGCGCAGCAGGCGCGGAACGGTGAAGACGTACTGCCGGTGCGGCACCGCAGCGAGCACCTCGTCCTCGACCCAGTCGCCGTAGGCCAGCATCCGCTTCTGGTGGCAGCTCGGGCAGAAGTAGCGGGTC
>DATCZX010000010.1:0-7361 GCA_036525695.1 Gammaproteobacteria bacterium
GGGCGCGGCCCCTGCAGCGGGCGCGGCGCGCGCGCGCAGGCGCCGTGGTAACGCTCGAGGGCCAGCCCCTCGGTCGAGATCGCCGGCTGGCGCCCGCCGACCTGGTCGGCGAGCAGGCGCCCGGAACCGCAGGCCATGGTCCAGCCGAGCGTGCCGTGACCGGTGTTCAGGTACAGGTTCGGCAGCGCCGTCGGGCCGACCACCGGGGTGCCGTCCGGGGTCATCGGCCGCAGCCCGCACCAGAACTCGGCGCTGGCGATGTCGCCGCCGTCCGGGAACAGGTCGGTCACCACGTGCTCGGCGACCCGGCGGCGCTCCTCGCGCAGGCGCAGGTCGAAGCCGGCCAGCTCCGCGGTGCCGCCGACCCGGATGCGGTCGCCGAGGCGTGTCACCGCGACCTTGTAGGTCTCGTCCATCACCGTGGAGACCGGTGCCGCGGCCGGGTCGGTGACCGGCACGGTGATCGAGTAGCCCTTGACCGGGTAGACCGGCAGGTCGATGCCGAGCGGGGCCAGCAGGCGCGGCGCGTAGCTGCCCAGCGCGACCACGTAGGCGTCGCCCTGGTAGACACCGCGGTCGGTGATCACGCCGTCGATCCCACGCGGCGTGCTGACCAGGCGCTCGATGCCGACGCCGTAGTCGAAGCGCACGCCCAGCGCGGCGGCGCGCTCGGCCAGCTGGGTGGTGAAGGCGTAGCAGTCGCCGGTCTCGTCGCCCGGCAGGCGCAGGCCGCCGACCAGCTTGCCCTGGACCCGCGCCAGCGCCGGCTCGGCGGCGACGCAGCCGTCGGCATCGAGCAGCTCGTGGCGCACGCCGTAGCGCTCGAGCACCGCGATGTCGGCCTGCGCAGCGGCGAGCTGCTTGGCGTTGCGGAACAGCTGCAGCGTGCCGCGGGTGCCCTGGTCGTAGTGCAGGCCGGCTTCCCCGCGCAGCCCCTGCAGGCAGTCGCGGCTGTACTCGGCCAGGCGCACCATGCGCCCCTTGTTGATCTCGTAGCGGTCGTGGGTGCAGTTGCGCAGCATCTGCAGCAGCCAGCGCCACATCGCCGGGTCGAAGGTCGGGCGGATCACCAGCGGGGCGTACTTGGTGAACAGCCACTTCAGCGCCTTCAACGGGATCCCCGGTGCGGCCCACGGCGCCGAGTAGCCGGGCGAGACCTGGCCCGCGTTGGCATGGCTGGTCTCCAGCGCCGGGCCGGGCTGGCGGTCGACGACGACCACCTCGTGGCCGTCGCGGGCGAGGTAGTAGGCGGAGGTGACACCGATGACGCCGCTGCCGAGGACGATGACGCGCATGTGAGCTCTCCCGTGGGGACCGGCCCGGGCCGGTTTGACGATGCGCACAGGTTACCCGCGTCAATGCCGAAATTGTTGCCGTATTACCCTTGAATGATCTATTTTGCAGCAATATTTGCTGCTTTTGATTCTTTTCTTCGGAACATCGACTGAGCAGGCGCGGGGCACTCCGGGACGCCCCGGGCAGACGACCCGCTGGCCCGGGAGAGCGGCGCACGACCGCGCGGGCCCGGGCTCCCGCCCGGCCGTCGCCCGGTGGCGCCCGGGGTCAGCTGGCGGCGATGGATGAGCCCGGGCTGAGGATCGCCTCGAGTTCCGAGAAGCTCTGCACCTGGCCGCTCGGCTCGATCTCGATGCCGAGGCGGCGGCCGATCTGGGTCACCGAGAACAGGCCGCGCAGCAGCAGTTCGCCGGTGACCCTGAGCTCCTCGACCACCACGGCGTGCTGCCGGCGCGCCTCGCGCAGCGTCTCGACGATATCGCCGACGCTGGCGCGCTCGACCTCCTCGAGCCGCAGCACCTCGATCCGGGCCTTGCCGGTCATGATGTCGGCGACGCGGATGTCGTTGCGGGTGACGCGGTTGACGGAGGCGTAGTGGATCGGCTTCTCGCCGATGACGTCGCGCGAGGTGACCAGGCCGACGATGCGCTGGCGCGAGTCGAGCACGATCAGCAGCCGCACGCCGGCCAGGATCATCACCTGCTGCGCCTCGTCCAGGGTGGCGTCGCTGGAGACGGTCACCACGCGCACCTGGCGCAGGTCGGTCATCACCCGCTCGGCCGGTTCGTCGAGACCGATCGGGAGCTTGGCGATGTCGTCGTAGCGGAACAGGTCGGCACCGTCGGGCAGCGGCGCGGTGGGCAGCTTGCGATACGGGCGGCTGATGCTCATCGGGCACCTCCAGGGCATTTGCCGTTGCACCGTCTCTTGGTCGAGCCGGGGCCACTCCGCGCGCGCCGGCTCTGACCAGTATTGACCATCCGCCTGCACTTTGCGGGTCACGGACTGCTAGACTCCCGCGCCCATGATCACCCTGCGCGACCTCAGCCTGCGCCGCGGCAGCCGCCTGCTGTTCACCGCCGCCAACGCCGCGGTGCACCCCGGGCAGAAGGTCGGCCTGGTCGGCGCCAACGGCAGCGGCAAGTCGAGCCTGTTCGCGCTGCTGCTCGGCGAGCTGCATGCCGACACCGGCGACGTCGAGCTGCCGCGCAGCTGGGTGATCGCGCACGTGGCGCAGGAGTCGCCGGCCCTCGAGCAGCCGGCGATCGACTTCGTGCTCGAGGGCGACGCCGAGGTCGCGCGGCTGGAGCGCGAGCTCGCCGCCGCCGAGGCGGCCCAGGACGGGGTCCGCCTCGGCCACCTGCACGACGAGTACGCGTCCCGTGACGGCTACCGCGCCCGGCCACGCGCCGCCACCATCCTGCACGGGCTCGGCTTCGGCAGCGCCGAGCAGGCGCAGCCGGTGCGCACCTTCTCCGGTGGCTGGCGCGCGCGGCTGAACCTGGCGCGCGCGCTGATGTGCCCGTCGGACCTGCTGCTGCTCGACGAGCCGACCAACCACCTCGACCTCGACGCGGTGATCTGGCTCGAGAACTGGCTGCGCCGCTACCCCGGCACGCTGCTGCTGATCTCGCACGACCGCGACTTCCTCGACAACGTCACCGGCGTCATCGCCCACCTCGAGCAGCAGCGGCTCACCCTCTACAGCGGCAACTACGCCCAGTTCGAGCGGCAGCGCGCGGAGCGGCTGGCGCAGCAGGCGCAGCTCGCGGTGCGCCAGCAGCGCGAGGTGGCGCGGATCCACGCCTTCGTCGAGCGGTTCCGCGCCAAGGCGACCAAGGCGCGCCAGGCGCAGAGCCGGCTCAAGGCGCTGGCGCGGATGGAGCTGATCACCGCGGCCGAGGCCGACGCCGAGACCCGCTTCGCCTTCGCCCCGCCCGAGCGCACCCCGCGCCCGCTGCTGACCCTCGACGGCGCCAGCGCCGGTTACGGCACCACGCCGGTGCTGGGCGGGATCGGCCTGGCGCTCGAGCCGGGCACGCGGCTCGGCCTGCTCGGGCGCAACGGCGCCGGCAAGTCGACGCTGATGAAGCTGCTCGGCGGCGTGCTCGCGCCGCAGTCCGGCGAGCGGCGCGAGGCGCAGTACCTCGAGGTCGGCTACTTCGCCCAGCACCAGCTCGAGGCGCTGCGCGCCGACGAGACCGCGCTGCACCACCTGCAGCGGCAGGCGCCGCGCGAGCGCGAGCAGCCGCTGCGCGACTTCCTCGGCCGCTTCGGCTTCCGCGGCGACGACGCGCTGCGCCAGGTCGGGACCTTCTCCGGCGGCGAGCGCACGCGGCTCGCGCTGGCGCTGCTGGTACACCGGCGCCCCAACCTGCTGCTGCTCGACGAGCCCACCAACCACCTCGACCTGGTGATGCGCGACGCGCTGGTCGACGCGCTGCAGGAGTACGCCGGCGGCCTGGTGGTGGTGTCGCACGACCGCTACCTGCTGCGCGCCACCTGCGACGCCTTCCTGCTGGTCGCCGACGGCCGGGTCACGCCGTTCGACGGCGACCTCGACGACTACCGCGCCTGGCTCGGCCAGGACGGCAGCGAAACCGACGCCGGCGCGACGGCACCCGTGCCGGCGGAAATCGGCACCCCGCTGCCGGACACCGCCACGCGCAAGCAGCAGAAACGGCTCGCGGCCGAGGAGCGCAACGCGCTGGCGGAGAAGCGCCGCCCGCTGCAACGGCAGCTGCGCAAGCTGGAGCAGGAGCTCGAGCGCTTGCAGGCGGAACTCGATACGCTCAACCGGCAGCTCGGCGACGAGACGCTCTATACCCCGGAGCGCAAGGCCGAGCTGACCGCCGCGCTGCAGCGACGCGGCCAGCTGCAGACCGAGCTGGCCTACGCGGAGAAGGGCTGGCTCGAGGTCGGCGAGGAGCTCGAGGGGATCGCCTAGTCGCCTGCCGCCGGTCCGAGCCAGCGCTCGAGCGTGCTGCGCAACGTCTGCATGTTCATCGGCTTGACCAGGTAATCGTCCATCCCGGCTGCCAGGCAACGCTCGCGCTCGCCGTCCTGCGCCTGCGCGGTCAGCGCGACGATCGGGATGCCGGCGACGCGGTCCAGGCGACGAATCCGCGCGGTGGCAGCGAAGCCGTCCAGCACCGGCATCTGGCAATCCATCAGCACCAGGTCGAAACGCTCCCGTTCCAGCGCCGCGAGGGCGCCCGCGCCGTCCTCGACCAGGGTCGCCGCGTAACCCAGCTTGTCGAGCATGCCGCTGATCACCTTCCGGTTGACCGGGTTGTCCTCGGCGACCAGCAGCCGGGCTGGCCCCGGGGACGCGGGCCGCGGGTCGGGCTGCGGCTGTCCGCCCGTGCCCGGGGGGTCCGGCTCCTCCAGCAGTGCGCTCAGCCGCTGCAGCACCTGGCCGTGGCGTAGCGGCTTGGTCAGCTGGCAGCACGGCGACAGGGCCGGGGTGCAGCCCCTCTCGCCGGCCTTGCCGAACGGCGCCACCAGCGCCAGCGGCAGCGTCGCGTGCGCCGGACAGGCCCTCGCCCTGCCGACCAGCGCGGTCAGCGCCTGCCGCGGCAGGTCGGCATCGACGCACAGCAGCGCCAGGGAGGCACGGCCCGCCTCGACCTGCGCCAGGGCCTCCAGCGCCGCGGCCTCGCTGGCGCAGGCGACGACCTGCATGCCCCAGCCGCGCAGCATCTGCTCGAGCGAATCGAGCTGGCTGGCCACGGGTTCCAGCAACAACGCGGTGCGCCCCACGAGCGCGCGCGGCAGCTCGCGACTGCCGTGGAGATAGCGTGCCGGCAGCAGCGGCACGCGGAAGTGGAAACGGCTGCCGGCCCCGGGTTCGCTGGCGACGCCGATGGTGCCCCCCATCGCCTGCACCAGGTCACGGGTGATCGCCAGCCCGAGCCCGGTCCCGCCGAAACGCCGGGTGGTCGAGCCGTCGGCCTGCGAGAAGGCGCTGAAGATCGTCTGCTGCACCGAGGGTTCGATGCCGATCCCGGTGTCGCGCACCTCGAAGCAGAGTTGCGCGTTGCCGTCCGCATCGGTGCCGCGCGCGACGCTGACCTGGATCTCGCCCTGCTCGGTGAACTTCACCGCGTTGCCGACCAGGTTGCCGAGCACCTGGCGCAACCGGTTGGGGTCGCCCTGGCACCACTGCGGGACGTCGGCCTGGATCAGGCAGGCCGTGTCGACCCCGCGGCGCGCCGCCTTCTGCGACAGCAGCTCGATGGAGCCCTCGACGACCTGGAAGAGATCGAAGTCTATCCGCTCCAGGTTCAGCTTGCCGGCCTCCACCTTGGAGAAGTCGAGGATGTCGTCGATCAGGTGCATCAGCATCTCGGACGACTCGGTCGCGGTGCCGACGTAGTCACTCTGGTCCTGGTCGAGGCCGGTACCGGCGAGCAGCTGCAGCATGCCGAGCACGCCGTTCATCGGGGTCCGGATCTCGTGGCTCATGTTGGCCAGGAACTCGGTCTTGGCCCGGGTCGCCTGCTCCGCCTCGTCCTTCGCCTGCTGCAGCTCACGGGTGCGCTCGTGCACCAGTTCGTCGAGACGGTCGCGGTGCAGCCTGAGCTCCTCCTCGGCGCGCTTGCGCTCGATCATCCCGGCCAGGATCCGCGCGATGTTGCGCAGGAAGGCGTTGCCCGAGGCATCGATCAGCACGCCCTCGTCGGTGTACAGGTTCAGCACCCCGAGCAGCCGCCCCTCGCTGCGCAGCGACAGGCAGACGTGGCCGTGCGGCTGCATCCCCGCGAAGGTGATGTCGTGGTCGTGGTCGATGCTGCACGCGCTGAGGATGTCCTCGGAGAGGGCCGCGCGACCGCACAGGCAGACACCGTAGGGCACCTCGGCGCAGAGCTGCAGCAGCGGCTCGGCGAGGTTGACCTGCGCGACCTGGCGCAGGCAGCGGCTGGCGTCGTCGGCGATGAAGATGCAGCCCTGGCTGCGCACACCGAGCCATGGCAGCGAGGTCAGTTCGGCGAGCGCGGCCTGCAGCTGTTCGGCCTGGCTCTGCGCGCCGAGGGAGATCTCGAGGATCTTCGCCGCCACCTGCTGCGCCTGGTAGTGCCGCTGGATGCGCTGCTCGTTATCCTCGCGCCGCACCAGCTCCTCGCTGATCTGGTGCGACATGCGGTTGAACACCTCGGCCATGCCGGCGAACTCGAGGCCACTGTCGGCGGTGACGTGGGCCTGGTAGTCACCGCTGCCGAGGCGGTCCATGCCCCGCTCGAAAGCGCGTATCGGCACGCTGACGAACCGCCGGAAGAAGTAGATCACCACCCCCAGCGAGGCCAGCATCAGCAGCAGGATCGGCATCAGCTCGAGGGCCGCGTCGCGCATCCCGCTCGCCAGCGTGCCCTGGAGCGGGATGCCGACCGACTTGATCGCGACGTCCCCGACCTGGTGACCGAACCCGGCGCTCTGCGGGTAGTTCTCGCTCAGCACGCGCGGCGCGTCCTCGCTGCGCCCGTGGCAGGCCAGGCAGTCGGCGGTGAAGCGGATCGGTACCGCGAGGCTCAGGTACTGGCGCCCCTCGCGCACGATCACCCCGCGCCACTCGTTGACCCGCGGTTGCCCGGCGAACTCGGCGATGATCGCCACCTCGGCCGGGTCCGCCCGGTTCACCGGGTTGTGCGGCCCCACGGTGGCGAACTTGAAATAGTAATCCGGGTAGGCGACCAGGAAGCGGTCGATGAACTGGCGCGCGACGAAGCTGGTGGACATCAGCTCGGGGACGAAATCCTCGCTGCCGAGCTGGCTGATCGCCACCGGGCGCATCACGTGGCGGACGTAGTCCTGGGTCGCGTCGACCGAGGCGAGCATCTGCGCCATGGTGGCGAACGCGCCCTCGCGGGCGACGCGCTGGCTCTCCAGGTAGACCAGCAGCGAGGCGAACACGAACAGCACCAGGAACACCGCACCGATCCACAATGTGAAGCGATGCTGCAGCTTGAGCGGTTGCGCGCGCACGGTCTCTAGCGCCGGTCCCGGAGTCGCCGCCGGGCAGCGCGCGGCAGCCCGCGGGGAGGCCTGCGGCCTGCGTCACCTCCGCG
>DATCZX010000011.1:0-11599 GCA_036525695.1 Gammaproteobacteria bacterium
GAACTGCCGCCACTGCTCGCCCGAGGTGTTGATCAGCACGCCCGCCTCGACCCCGCCGGCCTGGGTGCGCACGTCCTCGGCAGAGGAGGGCTGGCGCACGTCGCGCCACAGCTCGGCGGCCGGGTGGCGTACCTGTGACTCCGCGGCGACCATGCCGTACGGGATCAGCGGCAGCAGCAGCACGCAGGCGAGCAGGAACAGCGACCAGCGCAATGCGCGCCGGTAGTGACGTTGGCGGTCGGACGGGGATGACTGCATGGCGCGTAACACTCCCTGTAGCTACGGATGAGGTCGATAGCGTCCTGGAGCAGACACCATCCCGACCTCGGCAAGCCTATTTAAAACAAAAAAGCAGCGCCTGCGCCAATCCCAGGACGGGAGCAGCCCGCCTATCCCCTCGTGGATAGGCGGCGGCACACGCCGCGCAGCCCCCGACACCGCGCCGGCCGGGCGCGGCCCGGGGCGCCCGATTGCTCTATCCTGTGGCGTCGACGCCCCGCCCAAGCGCGCGGGCCTGTCCGCCAACCCGCCCCGGCCCCCGCGCCCGCCACTTAGGAGGTCACCACGCTGGATGCCGAAACCCTGCGCGCGCTGCAGGCGCCACTGAAGCAACGTTACCTCGAGGACGGCGAACAGGCGCTGATCCGGCTGCGCGCCAGCGGCCGGCTGGGCGAGGGCATCGCCTGCCGCGTCGACACCGCGCGCGGGATCCAGGAGGCCGGTCTGCGGGTGCAGCCCGGCGGCGACGGCTCGCAGCTCTGCTCCGGGGACATGCTGCTGGAGGCGCTGGTCGCCTGCGCCGGGGTCACCCTGAACGCGGTCGCCACCGCGCTCGGCATCGACCTGCGCGACGCCACGGTCAGCGCCGAGGGGGAGATCGACAGCCGCGGCACCCTCGGGATCAGCCGCGACGTCCCGGTCGGCTTCCGCGACCTGCGGCTCACCTTCGAGCTCGACACCGACGCGCCGCAGGCGAGCATCGACAAGCTGGTGCAGCTGACCGAGCGCTACTGCGTGGTGCTGCAGACGCTGCGCGCGGCGCCCGCGGTCGCCGTCACGGTGACCCGCGGGCGCGAGCCGTAGGGAGCGGCGCAGGCAGCAACGCTCAGCCCGGCCAGCAATCGGCCGGCCCACGCCGCGACCACGGTGGCGCCGGCAACGCTGGCGCGCCCCGCAGAGCCGAGCGCTCTCCCCGGGCTCGGCCGGGCGCATCCCGGGCGAGCGCCCGGCTGCCCATCCCGGCCCTCCCGGCCGTAACCGGCGCCAACAGAAATCTGCCCGGTTGGTGCTTTACTTAGAGCAGGAACCCCTGCCGAGCGCAGGCGGGGTGGCGGCTGCCGCCACGGAGGGCCTGGATGGGCGAGATCTTCGACTACGTGGACGACCTCGGTCCGACCAAGATCGTCCACGTGCACGAACCGTCGCACGGCCTCAAGGGCGTGCTGGTGATCGACAACGTCGCCGCCGGGCCGGCGATCGGCGGCCTGCGCATGGCGCCCGACGTCAGCACCCAGGAGTGCGCGCGGCTGGCGCGGGCGATGACGCTGAAGAACGCCGCCGCGGAGCTGCCGCACGGCGGCGCCAAGTCGGTGCTGTTCGGCGACCCGCGGATGCCGCGCGAGGACAAGGAGCGGCTGATCCGCGCCTTCGCCTGCGCGCTGCGCGACGAGCGCAACTACATCTTCGGCCCCGACATGGGCACCGACGAGCTGTGCATGGCGTGGGTGAAGGACGAGATCGGCGGCCACGCGGTCGGCCTGCCGCGCGCGGTGGGCGGGATTCCGCTCGACCTGATCGGCGCCACCGGCTGGGGCCTCAGCCACGTGGTCGACGTCGCGCTCGAGCACTGCGACTTCGGCCTCGACGGCGCGCGCGTGGTGGTGCAGGGCTACGGCTCGGTGGGTCGCCACGCCGCGCGCTTCCTCGCCGAGCGCGGCGCCGTGCTGGTCGGCGTGGCCGACTCGCGCGGCACCGTCCACGACCCCGCCGGGCTCGACCTCGACCAGCTCGATCGGCTCAAGGCCGAGGGCCGCGGCGTCATGGAGTACCCCGGGGCGCGCAAGCTCAAGCACGACGCCGTGGTCGGCCTGCCCTGCGAGATCTGGATCCCGGCCGCGCGGCCCGACGTCGTGCACAAGGACAACGTCGCCCGCCTCGACTGCCGGCTGGTGGTCGAGGGGGCGAACATACCGATCACCGCGGCGGCGGAGCAGGCGCTGCACGAGCGCGGGGTGCTCGTCGTGCCCGACTTCATCGCCAACGCCGGCGGCGTGATCTGCGGCGCGATGGAGTACATCGGCATGGGCCAGCAGGCGACGCTGCAGGTGATCGAGGAGAAGCTGCGCAAGAACACCGCGGAGGTGCTGACCACCGCCGCGACGATGGGCATCCCGCCGCGCGAGGCGGCGCTGGCGCTGGCCACGGCACGGGTCCGCGAGGCGATGCAGACCCGCCGCTGGAGCCTGTTCTGAGGCGCCGCGATGTACCGCATCCGCTTCCACGGGCGCGGCGGCCAGGGCATGAAGAGCGCCAGCCGGATCCTCGGCACGGCGCTGTTCCGCGCCGGCTACGAGGTGCAGGACGCACCGCGCTACGGCGCCGAGCGCCGCGGGGCGCCGATCTTCGCCTTCGTCCGCGCCGACCGCCGGCCGATCGACGAGCGCGGCATCATCCGCCGGCCCGACCTGGTCGTGGTCGCCGACGACAGCCTGGTCGCGGTGCCGGCGGCCGGGGTGCTCGCCGGGCTCGACCGGCACAGCCTGCTGCTGATCAACAGCCACACCGGCACCGCGACCTGGCGCGAGCGGCTTAACCTCGCCGGCCCGGTGCTGACCCTGCCCGCCGCTGCGGAGGTCGCCGACCGTGCCGGGCTGCCGCACGTCGGCGCGGCCTGCGCCGGGGCCGCCGCCAGCCTGCTCGGCGCGGTCGACCGCGAGCTGTTGCAGGCGGCGCTCGAGGAGGAACTCGGCCACCTCGGTGAAGCGGTGCTGGCGCAAAACCGCGAGGTCGCGCTGCACGCCTTCGACGCCATGGCCGCGCACTCGGGCGCGGTGCGCACGCGCGACGAGCCGCCGGCGACGCAGTGGACCGCACCCGACTGGGTCGAGCTGCCGTTCGAGGGCAGCGGCGCTGCCGCCCCGGCGATCCATGCCGGCGGCACCAGCGCGCTGGTGCCGACCGGCCTGTGGCGGACCCAGCGGCCGGTGGTCGACTACGCGCGCTGCAACCGCTGCTGGTGGGTCTGCAGCACCTTCTGCCCGGACAGCGCGATCAGCGTCAACGCCGAGCGCCAGCCGGTGATCGACTACGACCACTGCAAGGGCTGCCTGGTCTGCGTCGCGCAGTGCCCGCCGCACGCGATCTCGGCCGTGCCCGAGCACGCGGCCGCGCTGGAGGGGGCCCCATGAGCCGTGTGCTGCTGACCGGCAACGCCGCGGCCGCGTGGGGCGCGCGCCTCGCCGACGTCGACTACGTGCCGGCGTTCCCGATCACGCCGCAGACCGAGATCATCGAGACGCTCGCCGCCTGGATCGACCGCGGCGAGCTGCCGGCGCGGCTGGTGACGCTCGATTCCGAGCACTCGATGCTGACCGCCGCCGGGGCCGCCGCCGCCACCGGCGTGCGCGTGTTCAGCGCCACCTCGAGCCAGGGGCTGCTCTACGCCATGGAGATGCTCTACAACGTCGCCGGCTGGCGCGTGCCGCTGGTGCTGGTCAACGTCTCGCGCGGGCTCGCCGCGCCGGTCACGCTGGAGCCGGACCACAACGACGTGCTCGCCGCGCGCGACTCCGGTTTCCTGCAGCTGCACTGCGCCAGCTGCCAGGAGGTGCTCGACAGCGTGCTGCTCGCCTACCGGCTGGCCGAGGACGCCGAGGTGCGGCTGCCGGTGCTGGTCAACATGGACGGCTTCTACCTGTCGTTCACCCGCGAGCCGGTCAGCCTGCCGGAGGCGGCCGCGGTGCGCGCGTTCCTGCCGGCCTTCGACCCGGGATCGCTGCGCTTCCGCGCCAGCGCGCCGGAGAGCCAGGCCGTGGCGGTGCTCGGCGGCGGCCCCTACTCCTACTTCCGCTACGAGACCCACCTCGCCGCGCTCAGCGCGCTGCAGGTCTACGAGCGGGTCAGCGCCGAGTTCGCCGCGCAGTTCGGGCGCGATCACCCGGCCGTCGAGGCGTACCGCGCCGACGACGCCGAGTACCTGTTCGTGATGCTCGGCTCGTTCGCCACCAAGGCGCGCGCGGCGCTCGACCGGCTGCGCGCGGCCGGCTGGCGCATCGGCCTGCTGCGCCCGCGCCTGCTGCGGCCGCTGCCGCAGCTGCTGCTGCGCGAGCTCGCCGCCGGGCGCCGCGCCATCGCGGTGATCGACCAGAGCATCGCCATGGGCGGCGCCGGGATCCTCTACAACGAGCTGGCCGGGGCGCTCTACGGGATGCCCGACGCACCGCTGCTGGCCAGCTTCACCGGCGGGCTCGGCGGGCGCGACATCGCCCCCGAGGAGTTCTTCGAGATCGCCCGCGTGCTGCGCGACGCCGCGGCGCGCGGCGTCGCGCCGGCGCCGCGGCTGCTGTACACGCACGACGAGCTGCGCGAGGTGCGCAAGCTGCAGGCGATCGCCCGCGCCGAGCGCGCCGAGCTGGCAGGAGACGCAGATGAGTGAAGCGTCCGGCGGCACCCGCTTCGGCAACGTCAAGCAGCTGCCCTCCGCGCACCTGCTCGGCTCCGGCACCCCGATGTGCGCCGGCTGCGGAGGGCTCGAGGCGCTGCACCAGGTGTGCGACGTGCTCGGCGAGAAGACGGTGTTCGTCAACGCAGCCGGCTGCATGACGCTGCTCGCCAGCTACCCGTTCACGCCGTTCCGCGGTTCCTGGCTCTACACCGCGATGGCCTCGGCCCCGGCCGGCGCGCAGGGGGTGCGCGACGCGCTCGACCTGCTCCGGCAGCGCGGGCAGCTGCCCGCCGCCGAGGACCTGCAGGTGGTGGTGCTGACCGGCGACGGCGCCGCCTACGGCATGGGCCTGTCGGCCACCTCCGGCGCCATCGAGCGCGACCTCGACTTCATCTACCTCTGCTACGACAACGAGGGTTACGGCAACACCGGCCAGCAGTACTCGGGCGCGACCCCGCACGCGGCCCGCACCGCGACCAGCCGCGGGCCGGGCGGCTTCGGCGGTGACAAGAAACCGCTGTTCGACATCTGGGCGGCGCACCGCCCCGCCTACGTCGCCACGGTGATCGGCGCCGAGCCGCTCGACCTCGCGCGCAAGGTCGAGAAGGCGGCCGGCCTGCGCGGGCCGCGCCTGCTGATCGCCCTGTCGCCGTGCCCGACCGGCTGGGACTTCGACCCGCGCGAGTCGGTGGCGATCGGCCGGCTGGCGGTGCAGAGCGGCGTGTGGCCGCTGAAGGAGTACGTCGACGGCCGGGTGGTCCACACCAAGGCGCCGACGCGCCGGGTGCCGCTCGAGCGCTACCTGGAGAAGCAGGGGCGCTTCGCGCACCTGTTCCGGCCCGAGCGCAACGCCGCGGTGCTCGACGGGCTGCAGGCCGCCGTCGACGCCTACTGGGACGGCGCGGCCACGACCTGAAGGGGCGCGCGCCGACGCGCCGCAGGGACAGCTACGGGGCAAGGGATGCCGTGATCCAGCGCAGCTACTTCCACCGCGGCGGCGAGGTCCCGCTGACGGGCGCGACGATTCCCGGGCATTTCGCCGCGGTCGCTCGCGCGCATGCCGGGCGCGAGGCGGTCGTCGCGCTGCCGCAGCGGCGGCGCCTGTCCTACGCGCAACTCGCCGTGGCCGTCGACCGCGTCGCGGCCGGCCTGCTCGCGCTCGGCTTCGGCCGTGGCGACCGCGTCGGCATCTGGGCGACCAACCACGTCGAGTGGCTGCTGGTGCAGCTGGCGACCGCGCGCATCGGCGCGCTCCTGGTCAACGTCAACCCGGCCTACCGCGCCCGCGAGCTGGAGCACGCGCTGCGCAAGTCGGCGGTCCAGGGGCTCGTGCTGATCCCCGGGTTGCGCGGCAACGACTACCTCGGCACGCTGCGCGAGCTGTTCCCGGAGCTGGAGCGGACGCCCCCTGACGGGCTGCGCTGCGCGGCACTGCCCGAGCTGCGCCGGGTGATCGTCTTCGACCCCGCCGACCCGGAGCGGACGCCGCGTCCCGCCGCGGGCTTCACCACCTGGGACGAGTTGCTGCAGGCCGGGTGCGCGGTCGACGCCGCGCGCCTCGACGCGGTCAGCGCGCAGCTGGACTGCGACGACCCGATCAACATCCAGTACACCTCGGGCACCACCGGATTCCCGAAGGCGGTGGTGCTGACCCACCACAACATCCTCAACAACGCGCTCGGCGCCGCCCGCGCCATGCACTTCACCGCGGACGACCGCCTGTGCGTGCCGGTGCCGTTCTACCACTGCTTCGGCATGGTGCTATCGAACCTGCTCTGCCTGTCGGTCGGCGCCTGCCTGGTGATCCCGGCCGAGCACTTCGACGCCGCCCGCGTGCTGCACGCCGTCGCCGACGAGCGCTGCACCGCGCTGCACGGCGTGCCGACGATGTTCATCGCCGAGCTCGAACAGCCCGACTTCGACCAGCTCGACCTGCGCAGCCTGCGCACCGGCATCATGGCCGGCGCGCCGTGCCCGCCCGAGCTGCTGCGGCGGGTGATGCAGCAGATGCACTGCCGCGAGATCCTGATCGGCTACGGCCAGACCGAGGCCTCGCCGCTGACCCACCTGACCACGCGCGAGGACAGCCTCGCGCACCGGCTCGAGACCGTCGGCACCAGCCTGCCGCAGCAGGAGGTCAAGGTGGTGTCGGGCGAGGACGGCAGCACGTTGCCGCTCGGCGCCACCGGCGAGATCTGCTTCCGCGGCTACCACGTGATGCGCGGCTACTACGGTGATCCCGCGGCGACCGCGGCCGCCATCGACGCGGCCGGCTGGCTGCATTCCGGCGACCTCGGCGTGATGGAGCCTGGCGGCTACCTGCGCATCACCGGCCGGCTCAAGGAGATGATCATCCGCGGCGGTGAGAACATCTACCCGCGCGAGATCGAGGACCTGCTGTTCACCCACCCGAAGATCGCCGAGGCGGCCGTGTTCGGCGTGCCCGACCCGCGCTACGGCGAGGCGGTCGCGGCCTGGATCCAGCTCCACGAGGGCCAGGAACTCACCGCGGACGAGGTGCGCGAGTTCTGCCGCACCCACCTGGCCCACTTCAAGGTGCCCGCCATCGTGCGCTTCGTCGACGCGTTCCCGATGACGGTCACCGGCAAGCTGCAGAAGTTCCGCATGCGCGAGCTGGAGGCCCGGGAGGCAAGCGCCGACTGAATCGCCCATGCCGACCCGGCGCGCCAGGCGGGTCGAGCCTGACGACAAAAACCCGCCGATCGGCGGGTTCGAATGGCAGCGGCGCGCTGCCTGAAAGTGTCTGGTGGCTATGGGTAGATTCGAACTACCGACCCCATCATTATGAGTGATGTGCTCTAACCAACTGAGCTACATAGCCTTTCGAGGGGCGAGATTGTCCCCGCTGCCTCCCCCCCTGTCAAGTTCGTCGAGCAGCCAGCGGACCCCACCAGGTGCGCTGCGCGAACCCTTGAATTCGTCTCCCGACGACCCTATCCAGTGCTTGACGGACGCCGTAACGGGTCCGTCTGGGCAACCCGCCCAAGGTCCTATTGCTTAACGGAGGATACGACCATGACGACCTATGACTTCTCACCCCTGTACCGTTCCGCGATCGGTTTCGACCGTCTCGTCAACCTGCTCGAGAACGCCATGAGCGGCGAGGCCCAGCCGGGCTACCCGCCCTACAACATCGAGCTGGTCGACGACAACCGCTACCAGATCACCATGGCCGTGGCCGGCTTCGGCGAGGCCGAGCTGAACCTCGAGGTGGAGGCCGGCACGCTGACCGTGTCGGGCAACAAGGCCAAGGAGGAAGGCAAGCACCGCTACCTGCACCACGGCATCGCCGCGCGCAGCTTCCAGCGGCGCTTCCAGCTCGCCGACCACGTCGAGGTACGCGGTGCCCGGCTGGAGAACGGCCTGCTGCACATCGACCTGGAGCGCAAGATCCCCGAGGCGCTGAAGCCGCGGCGGATCGAGATCCAGGCCGAGGGTGGCTCGCGGCTGATCGAGGAGCCGACGGCGGAGAAGGCCGCCTGAGGCGTGCTCGGCGCGTAACGCGCAGGCAGGTTCCTCACCGGGAACCGGTACAGGCGAGGGCCCCGCACGGGGCCCTCGTCGTTTTCGTGCGGCACGCCGCGAAAATGCGTTGCCTTGGCGGAAAGTACCTGACCAATGGACTAGGCTATTGACGGGCCGGAGGATCCCATCAGCGTGATCGCGCCGCCCTCCAGGCCGTGAACCTCACCTCTTCTGTTCCAGGAGTCCGCCGATGTCACGTAACACGTTTGCCTTCGCGCTGGCGAACGCGCTGCTCGTCGCTCCTAACGCCTTTGCCCGCACCCCTGCGCCCGCGGGTGCCGAGGCCTACATCATCGCGCGGCCGACGGCGCCACCGTCAAGGGCCCGGTCACCGTGCGCTTCGGCCTCACGGGCATGGGCGTCGCGCCGGCCGGCATCGACAAGCCCAACACCGGCCACCACCACCTGCTGATCGACCTGGCCGCTACGCCGAACCTGGAGATGCCGCTACCGTCGGATGCGAATCACAAGCACTTCGGCGGCGGGCAGACCTAGACCACGCTCGAACTCGCCCCCGGCACGCACACCCCGCAGCTGCTGCTGGGTGACATGGCGCACGTGCCGCACGCGCCGCCGGTGCTGTCTCCCAAGATCACCGTCAAGGTGGAGTGAATACGCTCTGCGAGCGGCGGTACCGGGCAAGCGCGGGCCGTCGGCAAGGGTGCCCGGAGGCCGCCTTATGCGCTGCCGAAGCAACCGGACAACCGCTTCTAACCAACTGTAATATTGGTATAAATGCCATTAAACCTACAAATAAAAAAGATAGAAAATATTGACTGTCCAGACCTCGCCCCCTGGACTAGATTGAAAGTGCAGGGAGAGCACTCTCTGCAAGGAGGTGAGTACGATGACACGTCTGATGACACTGCTGTTCACCGTGCTCTTGGCACTGGGTGTTGCGGGTGTCGTGTCGGCTGACGAGATTAGCCCGTCTTTCGAGGTCACCCCGACTCAGGCCGAGGCTTGGGACGGACTGGTGATGGGAGACCATGAGTTTCCTGCGCCTGAAGCCACTCTTGGCGGTGAAGGGCTCGCGGATGTCGATCTCTCCGAGATTCCAGGCCGCGTGTGATCTTCACCTACGCCCGACGCGCTAGTGCAGTGTCGTCGGGACGTAAGGGGCCCTGCGGGGCCCCTTTTTACGGGCGCGGGAATTGGGTCGAGCCGGGCAGGTGGTTCCGAGCCGGTGGGCCAGGTCACACATTGAATCTGAAGTGCATCACGTCACCGTCCTGGACGATGTACTCCTTGCCCTCGAGGCGCAGCTTGCCGGCCTCCTTGGCCCCCTGCTCGCCGCGGCAGGCGATGAAGTCGGCGTAGCCGATCACCTCGGCGCGGATGAAGCCGCGCTGGAAGTCGGTGTGGATCACCGCGGCCGCCTCCGGGGCCGTGGCGCCGACGCGCACGGTCCACGCGCGCACCTCCTTGGGCCCCGCGGTGAAGTAGGTCTGCAGGCCGAGCAGCCGGTAGCCGGCGTGCACCACGCGGTCGAGCCCGGGCTCGTCGAGACCGAGGTCGGCGAGGAACTCGGCCTTCTCGTCGTCGGCGAGCTGGGCGATCTCGGCCTCGATCGCCGCGCACACCGGGACCACCGCCGAGCCGTCCTCCTCGGCCAGCGCATGCACCGTCTGCAGGTGCGGGTTGTCGCTGAAGCCGTCGTCGGCGACGTTGGCGACGTACATGGTCGGCTTGGCGGTCAGCAGGTGCAGGTCGCGCAGCAGCGGCCGCTCGTCGTCGGCCAGTGCCAGCGCGCGGGCGGGCAGGCCGCGGTCGAGGTGCGCCTGCACGCGCTCGAACAGCGCCTTCTTCGCCAGCTCCTCCTTGTTGCCGCCCTTCGACGCCTTGGTCGCGCGGTCGATCGCCCGCTGCACCGTCTCCATGTCGGCCAGCGCCAGCTCGGTGGCGATCACCTCGATGTCGCGGCGCGGGTCGACCCGGCCGGAGACGTGGACCACGTCGTCGTCGTCGAAGCAGCGCACCACGTGGGCGACGGCGTCGGTCTCGCGGATGTTGGCCAGGAACTTGTTGCCCAGCCCCTCGCCCTGCGAGGCCCCGGCGACCAGCCCGGCGATGTCGACGAACTGCATCGTGGTCGGCAGCACCTGCTTCGGCTGCACGATCGCCGCGATCGCGTCGAGGCGCGGGTCGGGCAGCGGGACCACGCCGACGTTCGGGTCGATGGTGCAGAACGGGTAGTTCTCGGCGGCGATCGCCGCGCGCGTCAGCGCGTTGAATAGGGTCGACTTGCCGACGTTCGGCAGGCCGACGATGCCGCATTTGAAGCCCATGGGGAGATCCTGTGCTATAGCTTGCGGGCGCCGGCCGATGGCTCGGCGCGATGGAGCCGGGCATTTTAAGCCCCGCACCCCCCGCTTGTAACGTTCCAGGCAGGAACCGCCGGTGACCGACCTCCACCTCCCGCTGCTCGCGCTGGCCTGGCTCGCCTACTTCGCGCTGCACTCGCTGCTCGCCTCGCTGGCGCTCAAGCAGTGGGTGGCCGCGCGCTGGCCGGCGCTGTCGCCCGCCTACCGGCTGGCCTACAACCTGCTCGCCGTGGTGCTGCTGCTGCCGCCGGCATGGTTGCTGCTGAGCTGGAGCGGTCCGCTGCTGTGGAGCTGGTCCGGGGCCTGGGCATGGGTCGCGCACGCCGCCGCGCTGCTCGCCGGCGCGCTGTTCCTGTGGTCGCTGCAGAGCTACGACAGCGGTGAGTTCAGCGGCCTGCGCCAGTGGCGCCGGCGCAACGGCGAGGTCATGGACACGGAGAGCCTGCACATCTCGCCGCTGCACCGCTACGTGCGCCACCCGTGGTACGCCTGCGCGCTGCTGCTGATCTGGACCCGCGACATGGACGCCGCGCGCCTGCTCAGCGCGCTGCTGGCCACGGGCTATTTCGTCGTGGGATCGTTACTGGAGGAGACGAAGCTGGTGCGCTATCACGGCGAGGCGTACCGCCGTTACCGCCGCGCCGTGCCCGGCCTGGTGCCGTGGCCGGGCAGGCGGCTCAGCGCGGCGCAGGCGGAGGAACTCGAGGCGCTCGCGCGCGAGGAGGCCGCTACCCGGTCCTGATCGACCACCGGGTTGAACCAGGGTTCAGAGCGCATCGCTGAACCAGGGTTGCAGCAGCCAGACGATCAGGCCCGCGGTGACCACCTCCTTGAGGCTGCCGAAGGAGGCGAGCAGTTGCTCGAGGAACCCTCCGCCCATGCCTTCGTAGTTGACCGCGACCATGATCAGCAGCAGGGCGAGAACCAGTTTGAGCAGTTTCATGATGCAGACCTCCTGTTCCGTTGGTGGGAATTCTGGTCTCGCGCCGGTCAGCGCGCCCTGCAGCAGGTCGCACACGGCGTGTGAACTGCGTCACAAATTCGCGAAAAACCAGCCAATTCCTGC
>DATCZX010000012.1:0-2286 GCA_036525695.1 Gammaproteobacteria bacterium
CGCCGCTGCCTGCGGCGCCCGGCGCGGGCGGCGGATCCGGTGCCACCGCGGCGGGCTTCGGGTAGACGAGGCAGTCCGCGGGCGTGTGCAGGACCGACCAGGCGCGAAACAGGCCGAACGGGTAGCGTGTCGCGATCTCGCAGCGTTCCAGGCGCACGCGGCCGCGGCGCCGCGTCGGCAGCTGCAGCCGCAGCCGTGCATCGCCGCGCGGCGGGACCGTCACCGACTGCATCGCGCCGGCATCATGGCTGGCCTCGATGTCGAAGCGCGCCACGGCGCTGTCGTTCGACAGCCCCAGGCGAAAGCCGGCATCCTGGCCGGCGAACGGCGGCTCGGTGCCGGCGCTGCCCACGCGCAGGCCCGCCAGGTTGCGGTGGCAGGCATGCATGGTGACCAGCCCCAGCGCGGCCAGCAGGAAGGTAAAGGCCAGGCCCAGGTTGTTCGCGTAGTTGAGCGAGCCGAGCAGCATCGCCACCAGCATGGCGGCGAACGCCAGGCCCAGGCCGGTCGGCAGGATGTAGATGCGCCCCCTGTGCAGCCGCACGCTGCCGAGGTCCGGCCCCTGGCGGCGCCTGATCCAGCGGCGGGCGGCATCGCGGAGGAGGGCGCGCGGCGACACGGGCCGGCGCGCCGTCAGGGAATCGGGACGGCTTCGACCAGCACGCGCGCGAGTTCGGCCGGGCCGCGCCGGTCGGCCGTGTCGCGCGGGCGCAGGCGATGGCCAACGACCGCCGGCAGCACGCTCTGCAGGTCCTCCGGCAGTACGCCGGGGTGGCCATGCAGGAGGGCCCAGGCCTGCGCCGCCCGCAGCAGCGAGATCGTGGCGCGCGTCGACAGGCCCGACTGGAACTGGCTGCCGTCACGCGAGGCGCGCGCCAGCGCCTGCACGTAGTCGAGCAGTGCGTCGCTGGCGTGCACGCCGGCGATGCGCCGTTGCAGGGCGCGGATCAGGTCCGGATCGAGCACCGCGGTGAGTTCCAGCAGCAGGTCGCGCCGGTCGCGGCCACGCAGCAGCGCGCGCTCGTGCACGGCGGCCGGGAAGCCGAGTTCGAGGCGCATCAGGAAGCGGTCGAGCTGCGACTCCGGCAGCGGGAAGGTGCCGACCTGGTAGGAGGGGTTCTGCGTCGCGACCACGAAAAACGGCTCGGGCAGCGCGTGCGACTCACCGTCCACCGTGACCTGGCGCTCCTCCATGGCCTCGAGCAGCGCGCTCTGCGCCTTGGGAGTGGCCCGGTTGACCTCGTCCGCCAGCACCAGCTGGGCGAACACCGGCCCATGGTGGAACTGGAAGGCGCCGGTGCCGCGGTCGTAGATCGAGACGCCGATGATGTCGGCGGGCAACAGGTCGCTGGTGAACTGCACGCGCTGGTAGGTGAGGCCCAGCACCCGCGCCAGGGCATGCGCCAACACGGTCTTGCCGACCCCGGGGATGTCCTCGATCAGCAGGTGGCCGCGCGCCAGCAGGCAGGTGATGCAGAGGCGGATCTCGCGGTCCTTGCCCAGCACCACGCTGTTGAGCAGTTCGATCGCGCTGCCGAGCAGCTGCAACTCTCGCTCCGGCGATTCGCGTGCGGCGTTCATCGCAGCGAGGCTACGCGCTCGAGCTGCGCCGTGAGTTGCGCCAGTTCACGCTTGAACTCGATGACGCGCGACCTCTCCTGTTCCACGATCTCCGCCGGCGCGTTGTCCACGAAGCGCCTGTTACCCAGCTTGGCCTCGGCGCGGGCGATCTCCTGGCCGACCTTGTCGCGGCGCTTGCCGAGGCGTGCCAGCTCGGCCTCGACGTCGATCAGGCCCGCCATCGGCACCAGCACCTTCATGTCGCCCAGCAGCGCCGTGGCCGCCTGCGGCGGCGATTCGCCGGCCGCCAACGCGCGCGCGCTGGTGACGTTGGCCAGTCGCTCGACATACGGCGCATGGCGCGTCCAGCGCTCCAGGTCGGACGGCGCGGCCTCCTGCAGCAGGACGTCGAAGCGCACCGACGGGGCGATGTCCATCTCGCCGCGGATCTGGCGCACGCCGAGGATGAAGTCCATCACCCAGCGCATCTCGGCCATGACTTCCGGGTCCGCGCCGGTGGCCGCCGGTTCCGGGTAAGGCTGGGTCATGATCGTGTCGCCTGCGCGTCCGGCGCGCGGGCCGACCCGCAGCCAGATTTCATCGGTGATGAACGGCATCAGCGGGTGCAGCAGCCGCAGCAGCGCCTCCAGCGTGCTGCACAGCGTGCGCCGCGTGGCACGCCGCTGGGCCGCAGTGGCCGAGCCCGACTGCAGCACGGCCTTCGAC
>DATCZX010000013.1:0-8183 GCA_036525695.1 Gammaproteobacteria bacterium
GGTCGGCGCACCGCGCCGCGGCGCTGGACGCGTGCCGCTTCCTGATCGAGGAGCTGAAGAGCCGCGCGCCGTTCTGGAAGAAGGAGCGACTCGCCGACGGCGAGCGCTGGGTCGAGCACAACACGCCGGGTTGAACCCGGACCACTGACTGACGGGAGGCGACATTGGCGGAGATGGTCGAGGTCGGGCGCAAGCCCGAGGTGCTGCGCACGGCGACGGCGAGCGGGCGGCTGCTGCTGCAGCCGCACACGGTGGCCGGGATCCGTGCCGGGACGACGAAGAAGGGCGACCCGATCGCCACCGCGCGGGTCGCCGCGATCCAGGCGGTCAAGGACACGCCGCGCATCCTGCCGCTGTGCCACCCGATCCCGATCACCGGGGTCGAGACCGGGCTGACGGTCGAGGACGACGGCGTCACCGCCACCGTCACCGTCAGCACCGTCTACCGGACCGGCGTCGAGATGGAGGCGCTGACCGCGGTCGCCGCCGCGCTGCTGACCGTCTGGGACATGACCAAGTACCTCGAGAAGGACAGCGGCGGGCAGTACCCGGCGACCCGGATCGAGGCGCTGCAGGTGGTCGAGAAGGTCAAGCAGCCGGCCGGCTGAGCCGCCCTGGCACGGCGCCCGGCTTATGCAAACCATAAGCAGAAACAATGGAGGCACGGCGCTGAACCCTGCTAACTTTGGGGTTCCTGACACGACAACAACGATCCAGCGATCCCAGGAGGAGACGACCATGCGAGTCAAAGAGCTGATGACCCCACTGGAGGCCCTGGTCACCGCGCAGCCGCAGGACACCCTCGCGCGGATGGCCGGGATGATCTCTCACCACAACATCGGCGCGGTGCCGATCCTCGACGGCGCGGGCCAGCTGCTCGGCGTGGTCTCCGAGCGCGACATCGTCCGCGCGCTGGCGCTGGACGGGCACGACGCGCTGTCGCTGACCGCGTCCCAGCTGATGACCCGCGCGCTGCAGACCTGCCGCACCGACCACGGCACCGACCGGGCGCGTGAGCAGATGATCAAGTTCGGCATCCGCCACCTGGTGGTGGTCAACCGCAGGGGTGAACTCGCCGGGATGGTCAGCCAGCGCGACCTGATGCGCGGGCGCCCGTCGTCACGGCTGCGCCCGCCGCGTGCCGCGGCTCCCGAGGATGAGGTGGTCGCCGCCGGCTGAGCGCCGGCCGGCGCGGCCCGCCGGGCTACCAGCTGCGCACGCGGCCGGTATCGAGGTGGATGAAGCGCGAGTTCGGGTAGTAACCGACGCCGCCGCCGCGCAGTGCGAGGGCGGCCTGGCGCACCTGGGCCAGGTCGCGGCCGGGCACGCGGATGTCGATCGCGCGCCCGTCCATGTGCAGGCTGCGCCGCGCCACGCCCCCGCCGCCGGACCGGCGCAGCGCCTCGTTGGTCTTCGGCGAGCGGTACCCGGAGATCACGTGGAACTCGCCGCGGCTCTCCAGTCGCTGCGACAGCCGGGCCAGCAGGTCGAGCAGGTCGCGGTCGATCGGCTGCACCTCGCCGGTGCGGTGGTCGCGCAGCAGGTGGCTGATCTCGGCCAGGGCATCCGGAACGTAGTCGCCGTCGGCCCAGAAGGTGGTGCGCAGCACCTCGCCGGTGTGCAGCTGGCGCAGCACCAGGCGCCGTTCGCGCTGCGGCGCGACGCGGGCGAGGGCGGGAGCGGTGGTGCACAGGGCGGCGAGTGCGCCGCAGGCGACCAGCAACCGTCGGCGGTTGCGGTCAGGCGTAAACGGTGGCGGGTTCCCCAACTGGCGATCTCCTGCGAAAGCTGACTGTACCGAGCCCGGGCATCACTCCAAGATGCTGAGTTCGGGAGCTTTTTCGTCTTGACCAGGGTTCAGTTGGAACTCGACTATACCGGAACCCGGGGTCTCCGGGCCAGCTTCCGGCGGGCGCAGCAGATGATCGGCGTCACCACTTCGCGACTTTGCCAGCACGCGTCGCGCCGGGATCCCGCGGCATGACCGCGGTGTCGACGGTCGTCCTGACCGGGGCCGGCATCTCGCGCGAGTCGGGCCTGGAGACCTTCCGCGACCTCGGCGGCGTCTGGTCGCAGGTGCGGCTCGAGGAGGTCGCCACGCCCGCGGCCTTCGCCCGCGACCCGGCCCGGGTGCAGGCGTTCTACAACGCCCGCCGGCGCCAGCTGCGCGATCCCGCGATCCAGCCGAACGCCGCCCACCGGGCGCTGGCGCGACTCGAGCAGGCCCTCGGCGACTCGCTGCTGCTGGTCACCCAGAACGTCGACGACCTGCACGAGCGCGGCGGCAGCCGGGACGTCGTGCACATGCACGGGGAGCTGTTCAAGGCGCGCTGCACGGCGTGCACGGCCGTGGTCCCGTGGCACGACGACCTCGATGCCGGCAGCCGCTGCCCGCAGTGCGCCCGCCCCGGGCGGCTGCGCCCGCATGTCGTCTGGTTCGGCGAGATCCCGCATGCGCTGGAGCGGATCTTCGAAGCGCTGTCCGGCTGCACACGCTTCGTCTCGATCGGCACCTCGGGCAGCGTCTACCCGGCGGCAGGTTTCGTCGCCGCGGCAAGCGAGGCCGGTGCCGCGACGCTGGAGCTGAACCTCGAGCCGTCCGCCGGCAGCCGCCGCTTCGGCGAGGTCCGCCACGGGCCGGCGACCGCGCTGGTGCCGGCCTGGGTCGACCGGCTGCTGCAGGGCGGCGGCTGATCCGCCGGCGCCTATACTGACTGCGACCCGCCCGTCCCGGGCGCCCACCCGACGGAGGCAGCGATGAACGAAGAGAATTTCAACATGTCGATCCGCAAGTTCCTGAAGACCGTCGGCGTGACCTCGCAGCGCGAGATCGAGAAGTCGATCAGGGCGGCACTGGAAGCTGGACGGCTGCAGGGCCGCGAGGCGCTTCCCGTCAAGGTGACGTTGAGCCTGCCCGGCGCCGGTCTGGACCTCGATATCGACGGCACCATCACCCTCGAGTAGCGCCGCCGGACCACCTCGCGGGAACCTTACACGGCAGCCGACGGTCATCCACGGCAACCCAGCAGCGAGTCCAACCCGTGTCGAGCAAGCTCCCGCCCCCCGACCGCATCACCGTCAGCCAGGACCGGCGCAGCCTCGGGCTCGACTACCCGAACGGCAAGCACTTCGACCTGCCGGCCGAGTACCTGCGCGTGTACGCGCCGTCGGCCGACGTGCGCGGCCACGGCGGCAAGGGCGGGGAGCTGGTGCACGGCAAGCGCGAGGTGACCCTCCGCGCGGTCGAGCCGGTCGGCAACTACGCCGTGCGCATCGTCTTCAGCGACGGCCACCGCAACGGGCTGTACACCTGGAAGACCTTCCTCGACCTGGCCCTGAACCAGGCCGAGAAGTGGCCTGCCTACCTCGAGCGGTTGGCGGCGGCCGGCCTCGGTCGCGAGCCGGCCTGAGGCCGGGCGCGCCTACCAGCTGCAGTCGGCGGCCGGCAGCTCGGTGCGGTACTCGCGGCCGTCGCCGCCGCCGACGATCTCGTAGCAGCGCCCGTCGAGGTCGCGCAGCAGCCGGATGCCCTCGGGCGGCGGTGCCACCTCGGCGTAGAACGAGCCATCGCGGGTCGACGTGGCCGGTGCCGGCCCGATCACCGTGCGCTCGATCACCTGGCTGCGGTAGCTGACCACGGGCGGCTCGGGCGCGGCCAGGAGGTTGCCGAGCAGCAGGCCACCGATGAAGAACGCGGCTTCGTCAGCGTGGTCGTGACCACGGTACTTGTAGCGGTACGGCCGGTCATGCGGCCGGTGGTCGTGGCGGTGGTACGGCCGGTAATGGGGCTTGTGGTGGGGCTTGGCGTAGTGGCGCGCCGCCGGCGGCCGGCCGTGGTTGGCGCCGCCGTAGCGGTAGCCGCCATCGGCCAGCACCGGGGTGCCTGCCGCGAGCAGGGCGGCACAGGTGCAGGCGAGAATCCAGGCTTTCATGGTCGGCTCCTTGGTAGCTTTCGACGTTGAATCTACGCCGGCATCGCTGAACCCCGGCTGAACCGGGGCGATCCCGGGGCATGCCCGCCAGCGAGCTCGCTGCTACCATTTCCACCGATCGGCTCCAGAGGTCAGGGCCAGTGAGCGAGACCCTGGGGGAACAGGAACTGCGCCTGCTGTTCAGGGCGCTGGCGTTCGCCGCGGGCAAGCACCGCGACCAGCGGCGCAAGGACCGCGCGGGGGCGCCCTACATCAACCACCCGATCGCGCTGGCCAGCATCCTGGTCGACGAGGCCGGGGTCACCGACGTCGCCACGCTGTGCGCGGCGCTGCTGCACGACACCCTCGAGGACACCAGCACCACCCCCGACGAGCTCGCCCTGGAGTTCGGCCCCGAGGTCCGCGACCTGGTGCTCGAGGTGACCGACGACAGGACCCTGGCCAGGCCCGAACGCAAGCGACGCCAGGTCGAGCACGCGCCGCAGCTGTCGCCGAAGGCGCGGCTGATCAAGCTGGCGGACAAGATCGCCAACCTGCGCGACGTCGCCGCGAGCCCGCCGCAGGGGTGGGACGAGCTGCGCCGGCAGGGCTACTTCGACTGGGCGCGCGAGGTGATCGACGGCCTGCGCGGGATGCACCCGGGGCTCGAGGCGGTGTTCGACGAGACCTACCGCGCGGGGCCATAGCGGCTCCCAACGCCACACGGCGCGACTCCCACACGAGAGAATCGCTAGCATGTAGGTCGGGCAAAGCGTAGCGTGCCCGACAACATGCCTGCTCCAACGCGCTCTGTTGGGCACGTCGCTTGCGCTCCTTTGCCCAACCTACGGGGAACTGGCGCCTTATATTGTTCACCCAGCAGTGACGTCTGTTGCGGGATGCAACTTGGTGGATGGGCGCAGCGCATCCGCGATTCGCGCGGTGCCCGGGCAAGGCGCTCAGACCAGGAAGCGCGCGACCGCCGCCTCGTTCCATGCGACTCCGCTGCCGATCACCCCGGCCGGGTCGGCCAGGCCGTCCTTCACCGCCAGCGGCTCGGCCAGCACCGGGTTCCACCAGTCGCAGTACTCGAGCCAATCGCCGGTCGGCGAGACGCAGAGCAGCTGGGTCGACAGTTCCGGCCACAGGTGGCTGGTCAGCGGCAGGCCGTGGGTCGCGGCCAGCGCGGCGACGGCCTGCCAGCCGGTGACGCCGCCGACCTTCATCACGTCGGGCATCAGCCGGTCGACGGCGCGCGCCTCGAGCGCGTGGCGGAAGTCGAGCGGTCCCCACCAGTTCTCGCCGGCCTGCACCGGCGTCTTCACCGCCGCGGCGACGCGGGCGTGACCGGCGTGGTCGTGCGCCAGCACCGGCTCCTCGAACCAGCCGAGGCCGGCGTCGTCGAGCGCGCGCAGCCGCGTCTCGGCGTTGACCGGGTCGAGCGACTGGTTGAAGTCGACCATCAGCGCGACGTCGTCGCCGACCGCGCTGCGCATCGCCCGCACCACCGCGAGGTCCTCGGCGACGCTCGGGTAGCCCACCTTCGCCTTGACCCCGCGGAAGCCGCGCTTGGCCCAGCTCTCGGCGACGCGTGCCGACTCGCGCTCGCCGTCGTAGCCGACCGCACCGTAGGCCGGCACCCGCTTCTCGACCCCGCCGAGCAGCCGCGCCAGCGACACCCCGTGGCAGCGGGCGAGGGCATCCCACAGCGCCATGTCGATGCCCGCGAGCGCCATCCCGACCAGCCCCTGCGTGCCGAGCAGGCGGAAGCGGCGCGCCAGCTTCTGCGCCAGCTCGACCGGCGCCAGCGGTTCGTCGGCCAACAGCGGGGCGAGGTTGCGTAGCAGCTCGGCGGTCGGCAGCAGCGCGGGCCGGGTGTAGGTGAAGACCATCGCGTGGCCGACGCTGCCGTCGTCGGTGACAACGTCGAGCAGCACCAGCGGCGACTCCTGGATCACGCCGCTGGCGGTACGGTGCGGCGGGTCGAGCGGCACGGCCACCGGGCGCACGTGCAATTCGCGGACGGTCGGCGCGGCGGACACGGTCATGGCAGGTCTCTCCTCTGCCGGATGGGCATGGCGTACGGGGGACGGCCGGGCGTGCCGTCCTAGGGCGGTGTGCGGTCGAGCCAGTCGGCCAGCGCCGACGCGTGCTCGTGTTCCTCCGCGGCGAACTCCGCGGCCAGCCGCTGCACCTCGGCGTCCTCGGTCTGCTCGGCGACCGCACCGTAGAACTGCATCGCGCGGATCTCGTTCTCGCGCGCGTAGAGCAGCGCCTGGTGCGGGGTCAGCGTGTAGTCGAACGCGTCCTCGTCACCCATCTCCGGCGGCTGGGTCCAGCGGTACTGCCACGAGCGCAGTGCCGGCAGCTCGATCCCGGCGCTGCGCTCGACGATCGAGTCGCGGTGCAGCGTGGAGAAGCGGTGCATCTCGCGGAACACCCCCGCGACCGCCTGGTTGGCGTGTGCCTCCATCATGTCGGCCAGCTCGACGTAGCGCTCGGCGGCCTCGCCCTCCATGGCCACGGCGTGGGCGAGAAACTCGGGCAGCGTGAAGCTCATCGCAGCGCTTCCTGGGGTGGCGTGGGGTCGCGGCCGCCTAGACCTCGTGGTCCTGCCACGGGTTCTTGTTGGCATCACGCCGGTCAACGCCGGAGCGGCGGTCGCGCTTGCCCGGCTCGAAGCGCAGGTCCTCGCGGCGGTCGGGATTCTTGCGCCGTTCCTTCTGCTCGATGCGGCGGTCGGGGCCGTTCCACTCGGGGAGGTTGTCGATGGTCATACCTGCTACTCCGTCTGCCTGGTGCCGGACGGAATCTGCTCGTCGCGGCCTCCTGTAACCCGTATAGCAGTCTAGACCGATCCGTGCCGGGTGGCGCGTCAGCGCGCCAGCAGCACCATCGCCAGCAGCCACAGCGACAGCACCGCGCCGCCGACCAGCGTGAAGGCCCCGTTCCAGACCAGCCCTGCGCGGTGCGCGCTGACCTTGCCGAAGGCGCCGACCAGCATCACCGTCGCGGTGAACGGCGAGCTGGCGCCGGTCAGCGCCCAGCCCGAGACCAGCGCCAGCACGATCAGCTCGGGGTCGACGCCGAGCTGCACCGCGGTAGGCAGCAGCGGGCCGAGCAGGGTCACCGAGAGGATCGGGTTCATGCCCACCTGGCCGGCCAGCAGCACCACCCAGAGCACCCCGACCAGCAGCAGCGGCGAGGCGTGCGGGCCGAGCCAGTCGTGGCCGATGGCCGGCCCGAGCAGCGTCGCGGTCAGCACGCCGATGTAGCCGGCCATCATCAGCAGCACCAGCTCCGAGGCGTAGTTCGGGAGGTCGCTGTCGAGGAACGCGAGCAGGCGCAGCCGGCGCGGCACCGGCGCCTCGCCGGCGTGCGGCGGGCGCTTCTGCAGGCCGATCCAGGCCAGGCTCAGCAGCGGGACGACCAGCATCACCACGGCCACCGTGCGCAGCCCGGTGAGCCCCTGCAGCGTGCCGACCAGGCCCATCAGCAGCACCAGCAGGCCGAGCAGCGGCAGCAGCGCCCGCCAGGCCCCGGGCAGCTGCGGCTTGCGCGGCGGCACCACGGCGACCTTCGGCTTGAACAGCGTGTCCAGCGCCCAGCCGGTGGCGCCGAGCAGCAGCGCGGCGAGGGTGCTGTAGGGCAGCACGCTGGCCCATTTCGCCCCCGGCACCACCGACAGCGAGATCACCATCGAGAAGGTCAGCGGCGACCACAGCAGCGTGGTGATGAAGCCGCGCTGCACCGCCAGCAGCATGCGCCGGGTGCGGATCGCGCGGATGGTCGGCTCCGGTTCGGCCTTCAGGCTGCGCTCGATCAGGCCGCCGAACAGCGAGATCGCGCCGTAGTTCAGTACCAGCGCGAACAGGTGGCCGCCGGTGGTCAGCGCCAGGTAGCGGCGTCCCGGCGGCTGGTCGGCCAGGTAGAGGCCGCAGCGCACGATCGCCAGCGAGCCGGCGGCGGCGTTGCGCAGCGTCGCCAGCGCGACGAACAGCCCGGCGATGAAGGTCATGCTGTTCAGCGCCCGCCACAGCGCGCGCCACGGCTCCGGCGCGAGGACGAAAACGGCGACCGTCAGCAGCGTGCCGATCAGCAGGAACAGCTGGCGCGACCAGCGCACGCGCGGTGCCAAAAGCACCAGCGCGGCGAGGCAGCTGGCCGCGGCGGGGTAGTGCAGCCAGTCGAGCCGGCCCCACTCGGCGCCGACCACGCAGGCGACGTTGAGCAGCAGCAGCGCGCCGAGCCACGGTCGCGGCCGGGGCGCCG
>DATCZX010000014.1:0-3551 GCA_036525695.1 Gammaproteobacteria bacterium
CGGGCCGAAGCTGGCCAGCGCGGCCGCCGCGCACGGGGCCCTGGCGCTGCCCTGCGACGTCACCGACGCGGCCAGCGTCGACCGCGCCGCCGCCCGCCTCCGCGACGCCTGGGGCGGGCTCGACGCGCTGTTCTACCTGGCCGCGCACTACGCGCCGATGCGCGCCTTCGCGCTCGACCTCGCGGAGGTGCGGCGCAGCGTCGAGACCAACCTGCTCGGCGCCTACGCCAGCGTCGCCAGCGCGCTGCCGCTGCTGCAGGGGCAGCCCGGCGCGGCGCTGGTGCTGGTCGCCAGCGCCGCCGGCTACCGCGGCCTGCCGACCGCCGCCGCCTACGGCCCGACCAAGGCCGCGCTGATCAACCTGGCGGAGACCCTGCAACTCGACCTGGCCCCGCGCGGGGTGGCGGTGACGCTGGTCAACCCGGGCTTCGTGCGCACCCCGCTGACCGCCTCCAACCCGTTCCCGATGCCGGCCCTGATCGAGCCCGAGGCGGCCGCCGCGGCGATCCTCGACGGGCTCGCCCGCGGCCGCTTCGAGATCCACTTCCCGCGCCGGTTGACGACCTGGCTGCGCTGGGCCAGGCACCTCCCCTACCGCCTCTACTTCGCCCTCGTGCACAAGGTGACCGGACTATGAACCAGCAGCATCCCGCGCCTGCCGAGGCGCCGTTCACGCAGATCGAGTACCGCCTGCAGGGCCCGGGCGACTACTTCTACCAGGTGCTGGTGCGCGCCGACGGCCGCTTCTGCATCGAGCAGGGCAGCTTCACCTCGCGGGTGCCGCAGATCGGCCGCCTCGCCGGGCCGCGCCAGGCGCGGCTGGCCGCGCTGGTGCACGGACTCGAGGCGCAGCCGTCGTGGTCCTTCCCGCCGCTGGCGGGCGGTTTCCGCGCCGAGCTGAGCCTCGCCGACAGCGTGCGCCGGCGGCATTTCCGCTGGGCCGGCGGGGCCGCCGACCTGCCGCCGGCACTGGTCGCGCTGGTCAACCTGCTGCAGCGGCTCTGACCGGGGCAGTTCCGGTGCGGGCTGATCCGGGTCAGTAACGCGCGCCGCGCTCGGGGCTAGGCTACGCCGACACCGCCGTGGAGCCGTCATGCAGCCGTTCACCCTGGCCTGGGCCGAGGGCAAGCCCCCCGTCGAGCTGGCACGCGCGTGCCTGGAGGAGCTGCCGCCAGACGCTGCCGGCCTGGCCCTGGTCTACGCCACCGACGCGCTCGCCGACGGCTTCGCCGAGGTGCTCGCCACGCTGCGGGCGGCCCGCCCGCAGGTCGACTGGGTGGGCACCGTGGGCACCGGGCTGTGCCTGCCCGGTCGCGAGATCTACGACCGCCCGGCGCTGGCGCTGCTGCTGACCGGCCTCGGGCGCGCGCACTACCGCCTCCTCGGCGGTGACCTCGACGACTTCCCCCCGGCCCTGCTCGAGTGGTGCGGCGAGCACGCCGGGGCGTTCGCGCTGGTCCACGGCGACCCCACCGACGCGACCACCCCGGTGCTGGTGCAGCGCCTCGCGGCGCTCGACGGCGTCGGCTTCGTCAACGGCGGGCTGACCGCGTCGCGCAGCGTGCACGTGCAGGCCGCCGGGGTGGTGCACCGCGGCGGGCTGTCGGGGGTGCTGCTGTCACCGTCGGTCGAGCTGCTGACCGACCACACCCAGGGCTGCCTGCCGATCGGCCCGCCGCATGCGCTGACCGAGGCGCGCGGCAACCTCGCGGTCCGCCTCGACGGCCGCCCGGCGCTGGCGGTGCTGCGCGAGGAGGTCGGCGAGGTGATGGCGCGCGACCTGGCGCGGATCGCCGGCTACGTGTTCGCCGCGCTGCCGGTGCCGCGCACCGACACCGGCGACTACCTGGTGCGCAACCTGGTCGGCATCGACCCGCAGCGCCAGCTGGTCGCGATCGGCGACGACCTCGAGGACCAGCCGCAGCTGATGTTCTGCCGGCGCGACGGCAACACCGCGCGCGAGGACCTCGAGCGGATGCTGCAGCGGGTGCAGCGGCGGCTCGCCGGGCGCCCGGTGCGCGGCGGGGTCTACGTCAGCTGCGTGGCCCGCGGGCGCCACCAGTTCGGCGCCAACTCGGAGGAGCTGCGCGCGGTCCACGCCGCGCTCGGGGAGTTCCCGCTGGCCGGTTTCTTCGCCAACGGCGAGATCTACAACGGCCGCCTGTACGGCTACACCGGGGTGCTGACGCTGTTCGTCGGCTGAGCCGCGCGGCGCGCGCTCAGTGGCCGCTGATCTTCGCGTGCAGCGGCTTGGTCTCCTCGAAGCGGGCCTTCTGCGCGGGCGAGGCATCGGCCTGGTGGCGCTCTTTCCACTGCTCGAACGGCATGCCGTAGATCAGCTCGCGCGCCTGCGGGTCGCTGAGCTCGACGCCGCGCTCGGCGGCGGCGGCGCGGTACCACTTGGCCAGGCAGTTGCGGCAGAAGCCGGCCAGGTTCATCAGGTCGATGTTCTGCACGTCGGTGCGCTGGCGCAGGTGCTCGACCAGGCCGCGGAACGCGGCGGCCTCGATCTCGGTGCGGGTCTTCTCGTCCATCGGGGTGCTCACCGGGTGGTCACTGGAGGCGCCAGCCTAGCGCGCGGCGCCCGCGCGCTGCGCTGACCCGGGTCAGCCGCCCTCGACGGGCAGCGGGGCCGCCGGCGCCCGGCGCGCGTGCCACTCCTCGTAGAACGACAGCAGCGTCGGCACGATCAGCAGGATCAGCAGCGTGGCGAAGGCCAGGCCGAAGGCGATCGACACCGCCATCGGGATCAGGAACTGCGCCTGGGTCGAGGTCTCGAACAGCAGCGGGGTCAGCCCGGCGATGGTGGTCAGCGAGGTCAGCAGCACCGCGCGCAGGCGCTGGCAGGCGGCCTCGACCAGCGCCGCGCGCACCGCGCGGCCCTCGGCGCGCAAGCGCTGGTAGAAGGTGACCAGGATGATCGAGTCGTTGACCACGATGCCGGAGAGGGCGAAGAAGCCGAACAGCGACAGCAGCGTCATGTCCATGCCGACCAGCCAGTGGCCGAACAGGGCCCCGGTGAGGCCGAACGGGATCGCCGTCATCACCAGCAGCGGCCAGCCGTAGGAGCCGAACACCCAGGCCAGCACGATGTAGATCAGCAGCAGCCCGAGCAGCAGGCCGATGCGCATGTCGCCGATCGCGTCGCGCTGGTTGGCCGAGCCGCCCTCGAGCGAGAACTCGACGCCGTGGCGCGCCGCCAGCTCCGGCAGCGTGGTCTCCGCCAGCGTCTGGTTGATCTGCTGCACGTTGTTCTGCCGCCGGTCGACGTCGGCGGTCAGCGTCGTCGCCAGGCGCCCGCCGGCGTGGCGCAGGGTCTCGAAGCCGCGCTGCGACTCCCAGCGCGCGACGCTGCCGAGCGGCACGAAGCGGCCGTCGGCCAGGCGGATCGGCAGCTCGTCGAGGTGGCGCAGCCGGCGCTGCGTCGCCTGACCCAGCTCGACCCGCACCTCGACCTCGTCGGCGCCGTCCTGGAAGCGCTGCAGCAGCAGGCCGTCGTAGGCCGCGCGCAGCTGCTTGCCGAGCTCGACCACGCTGAGCCCGAGCGCCTC
>DATCZX010000015.1:0-8097 GCA_036525695.1 Gammaproteobacteria bacterium
GATCAGCGTCAGCGAGCGGAAGGTCGGCACCGTCTCGACCAGGCCGGGCAGTGCGCCCTGCGCGGCCAGCGCCGCGATGCGCGCGTCGAGCGCGGCCACCTGCGCCACCAGCGTGCGGTCGATCCGCTCGCCCAGCGACAGCGTGAACGCCTGGTCGCCGGCGTCGAGGAACTCGACCTGCAGGGGCGTCGGCGGTGCAGTCGCGCTCATCTGGCGATCCTTGGAACGCAGGTTCATGTCCCGACCCCTTACCTCCATTAAGGTTGGACAGCGGATGGCGCGCCAAGGTGCGCACGCCCGGAGGGTTGCGGTTGCGTGAGGTTTGGGTGCTGCCGCCGCATGATCCGCCAGCAACGCGGCGATTTCCAGCACGCCGGCAATCGGGGATCAGGCCACGGTTCGCCGCAAGGCCGCCGCTGTTCCAGGTTGTCCGGGTTATCGCGGTGCGGCGCTCGAGGGCTCGCCGGACAGCAGCGCCGTGCCGGGCTGGGGGGGGTGGGCTACCGGCGGACCCGGGCGGAGTCCGAGGATCGCCTCAACGGCCGCATTGTGGCTGCCTGGGGCGGCAGTCGCGCGCGCACGACGTCGGGCGCGAGGCCGCCGCGTGCTGCTCGCCGGAAGCGGGTCAGGCCGCGCTCTGCGCCCCGCTGCCGGCGACCCGCGCGAGCAGCTGCGCCCACTGCTGGTCGACGGAGGCCTGCACCTCGTCGGCGCGCACCTCGTCGAGGTGCCGGTAGCGCTTCTGCGCCTCGAGGTAATCGTTCACCGGGCGCTCGCGGCTGGCCTTGTTCAGCGTGTAGCGGGTGCCGTCCTCGACCTCGTACAGCGGCCACACGCCGCTCTCGACGGCGAGCCGCGATACCGCGACGCCGGCGTCGTCGGGCAGGCCCCAGCCGTCCAGGCACGGCACCAGCACGACCAGGAAGCGGGTGCCCTGGATGGTCTTGGCCTTGTGCACCTTGGCGATCAGGTCGTGCAGGTAGCCGGTCGCCGCGGTGGCCACGTAGGGGATGCCGTGGGCGGCGAGGATCTCGACCATGTTCTTCTTCTTCGACTGCTTGCCGGCCGGGGTCGACGCGGTGCTGGCGTGCAGCGGCGTCGACGAGCTCTTCTGCGCGCCGGTGTTCATGTAGCCCTCGTTGTCGAAGCAGACGTAGAGGATGTCCTCGTTGCGCTCGACCGCCGAGGAGAGGGCCTGGAAGCCGATGTCGTAGGTGCCGCCGTCGCCGGCGAAGCAGACCACCGTGGCGTCGCTCTTGCCGCGCTGGTTCAGCGCGCGCTTGAGCCCGCTGGCCGAGGCCGCGGCCGACTCCAGCGTGGTCTGGAACACCGGGATGGTCAGCGAGCTGTACGGGTGCGGGCCGCAGATCACCGCGCCGCACGACGGCGGGAACACGGCCACGGCATTGTCGCCGAGCGCGTTCAGGATGGTGCGCAGCGCGAGCGACTCCTGGCAGCCCGGGCAGGCGGCGTGGCCGGAGTGGAACAGGCCCTGGTCCTCGTAGTCGATCTTGTGCATGGTCTTACTCCACCCAGACGGAATGGTTGGCCGGCTCGGCGCCGTCGGTGCCGGCGAGGAACTGGCAGATCTTCTCCGGGGTCACGTTGACCCCGCCGACGCCGGCGAGCAGGCCGTGCACCGGCGGCGCCGAGCCGTTGAGCCCGTACAGCGCCGACTTGACCTCCTGGAACAGCATGCCGCCGCTGCCGGCGGCGAAGTTGCGGTCGAGCACCACGACGCGGCCGACGCCGGCCAGCGCGGCGCGCACCGCGGCGACCGGGAACGGGCGGAACAGCCGCACCTTGAGCAGGCCGACCCTCTCGCCGGCGTCGCGCAGCTCGTCGACCGCGACGCGCGCGGTGCCGGCCATGCTGCCCATGGTGACCAGCACGCGGTCGGCGTCGTCCATGCGGTAGCGCTCGACCACGCCGTAGCCGCGCCCGGTCAGCCGCTGCCACTCGGCGTCGGCGGCCTCGATCGCCGGCAGCGCGGCCGCCATCGCCGCGTCGAGCTCGCGCCGGGTCTGGTTGAAGGTCTTCTGGTCGATCACGTAGCCGAACGACTCGCCGCGCCCGGGCTCGATCATGTGCGTCGGCGCGTAGGCCGGCAGGTAGCCGTCGACCAGCGCCTGCTCCGGCACCTCGACCGGCTCCATCGCGTGGGAGACGTAGAACGCGTCGTGGCAGATCATCACCGGCAGCGACACCTGCTCGGCGAAGCGGTAGGCCTGCAGCGTGGTGTCGAGCGACTCCTGCGGGGTCTCGCTGTAGAGCTGGATCCAGCCGGTGTCGCGCTGCGCGACGCTGTCGGTCTGGTCGGGCCAGAACGCCCACGGCGAGCCGATGGTGCGGTTGACGTTGAACATCACGATCGGCGCGCGCGCCCCGGAGGCGTAGTGCAGCAGCTCGTGCATCAGCATCAGCCCCTGCGACGCGGTCGCGGTGAACACGCGCGCGCCGCCGAGCGAGGCGGCGATCGCCGCGGCCATCGCCGAGTGCTCGGACTCCGGGGTCAGGATGTCGGCGCTGATCTGGCCCTGCGCGGAGAAGTCGCCGAGCTTCTCCATGATCGGGCTCTGCGGGGTGATCGGGTAGACCGGGATCACCTGCGGGCGCGCCAGGCGCGCGGCCCACGACACGGCGTGGTTGCCGCTCAGCAGCATGCGGGTGTGGTTGGCGTTCATCGGCCGGCCCTCATCTCGATCGACCCGGTCGGGCACTCCTTGACGCACAGGCCGCAGCCCTTGCAGTACTCGGTGCGGATCGCGTAACCGTCGCTCTGTTTCGTCACCGCCATGTCGGGGCAGAAGTAGTAGCAGTTGTCGCAGTAGATGCAGGTGCCGCAGCTGAAGCAGCGCTCGGCCTCGGCCAGCGCCTGCTCGGCGGCCAGCGCCAGCTGCACCTCGTCGAAGTTGTCGACGCGCGCCTCGGCCGGGCGCACCGGGGCCTGCGCCCGCGGGCGCGGCGCGTGGTACCAGGTGTTGTTCGCCGCGCGCGGCACCGCGGTGCCCTCGTCGGCGGCGGCCGCTGCGGCGTCCGGGTCCAGCTCGCGCTCGATCGCCAGCGCGGCGAGCTTGCCCATGCCGACCGCGGCGGTGACGAAGCGCTCCATGCTGGCGACGTCGCCGCCGGCCCAGACGCCGTCGGCGCTGGTGCGGAAGTCGCTGCCGACGAACAGCAGGTTGCCGCTGCCGTCGAGCTGCTCGCCGAACGGCGCCAGGTCCGCGTCCTGGCCGATCGACGGCACCACGCAGTCGGCGTCGAGATCGAACTCGCCGCCGGCCACCGGGAGCACGCTGAACTGGCCGCGCTGCTCGCCGCGGGTGAAGGTGACGCGGGTGCAGTGCAGCGTCAGCGCGCCGCCGTCGTGCACGGTCACCGATTTCAGCATCGCGCCGTCGCGCAGCCGGATGCCCTCCTCGAGCGCCTCGACCACCTCCTCGCGCTGGGCCGGCAGCTGCGCCTCGTCCTCGAGCGCCAGCACGGTCACCTCGCGGCCGTGGCGGCGCGCGGTGCGGGCGACGTCCAGCGCCGCGCTGCCGCCGCCGACGACGACCACGCGCTGGCCGATCTCGGGCACCGCGCCGGCGTTGGTGCGCGCCAGGTAGTCGGCGCTGTCGCAGACCCACGGCTGGGTGTAGTCGAGCCCGGGCAGGCGCTTCGAGCGGCGCGCGCCGGTGGCGACGTAGAGCACCGCGTACTCGCCGCGCAGCCGGGCGAAGGTCTCGGCGTCGACGCTGACCCCGGTGCGCGCCTCGACGCCGAGGTCGAGGATCCGCGCGATCTCGCCGTCGAGCACGTCGTCGGCCAGGCGGTAGGGCGGGATGCCGTAGCGCAGCAGGCCGCCGAGCTGCGGCTGCGACTCGAACAGCGTCACCGCGTAGCCGCGCCGGCGCAGCTGGTAGGCGACCGACAGGCCGGCCGGCCCGCCGCCGATCACCGCGACCTTCTCGGCCCGCGTCACCGGCACCTCGGGGTAGCGCCAGCCCTCGGCCAGCGCGCGGTCGCCGACGGCGCGCTCGAGCTTGCAGATCGACACCGCGCCGTCGACCTCGCCGCGGTTGCAGGCCTCCTCGCACGGGTGGTGGCAGATGCGCCCGGCGACCGCCGGGAACGGGTTGTTCTCGGTCAGCGTCAGCCACGCGGCGTGCACGTCGCCGTCGCGCAGCTGGCCGATCCAGGTGGCGATGCTGCCGCCGACCGGGCAGGCCTGGTGGCACGGCGAGGGCCGGTAGCGGTACTCCGGCGTGATGCTGCGCCAGGTGCCGGTGTGGAAGACCTCGGTGTGGCCGGTGGTCCAGAGCGGGGACGGGGCGTTGCTCATGCGGCGTTCTCCATGGCGTCGAGCAGCGCGCGCATGCTGGCGAAGCCCTCGCGGCAGGCGCGCACGTTCTGCTCCTTCTTGACCGGTGCGGACTCGTTGACCACCTGCGCCAGGGCGTCGATCGACGGCGTCTCGAGCACCGCGGCGAAGGCGCCGATCAGCGCCGAGTTGACGATCCGGCCCATGCCGTTGCGCTGCGCGATGGCGATGCCGTCGACCGGCAGCACCCGGTAGTCGCCGAGGCCGGCGAAGGCGGCGCGCGGCTGGTCGGAGTTGACCACGATCTGCGTCGCCGGGGTGGCGAAGGCGAGCAGCTGCGCGTTCAGCAGGCTGTCGTCGAAGCACAGGATCGCCTGCGGCCGCTCGATGTTGCAGCGCAGGCGGATCGGCGCGTCGTCGACGCGGATGAACGAGAACACCGGGGTGCCGCGCCGCGCCCCGCCGTAGGTGGCGAAGGTCTGCACGTACCGGCCCTCGGCGAAGAAGGTCTGGGCCAGCAGGTTGCCGGCGGTCTGGGCGCCCTGGCCGCCGCGCCCCTCGACGATGATCTCCAGCATCGGATGCCTCCTCGGCGGACCGGCCCACGCCGCCGGCCACGGCGACTGCCGGCGCAGCAACGGCGCGGCGGGCCTGGCGGGTGGCGTGGATTTCCGGTCGTGGGTCGGCGACCCTCCCGCCGGCACGCTGCGCGCGCACGGCCGGTCGCCGGTTGCAGTTACCTCCAGTCTCCATGGCGGCCGGGGCTCGTGGGACCCGGCTCGTTTCGTTCTGTCCGGGACGAGTCTAATGTGACGTTGACGTAAACGTCAAGATATCGCTACATGCCGCTGCTAGCAGCGGTTGCCGTCCCGGGGTATGAATAACGTTTACGTAAACGTAAACTTGGCGGGGTGGTCGATGTTTCGGCCTGGATCAATGCCGGCGGCACGTGCGTCTGCCACGCTTACGCCAACCCCCGCGGCCCCGCGCCGCCCGCGCACCGGAGTGCCCATGGCCGAGAGATCGTTCGCGAAAGAGGTTCAGGACCTGCGCATCGGCGCCGGCGAGGAGTTCCGCGGCGAGGGGATCCTCGCGGTGACCAAGGCGCTGCTGCAGTCCGGCGTCGCCTACGTCGGGGGCTACCAGGGCGCGCCGATCTCCCACCTGATGGACGTCCTCGGCGACGCCCAGCAGCAGGGCATCCTCGACGAGTGGGGCGTGCACTTCGAGTCGAGCGCCTCCGAGGCCGCGGCGGCGGCGATGCTGGCCGCCTCGGTCAACTACCCGCTGCGCGGCGCGGTGACCTGGAAATCGCCGGTCGGCACCAACGTCGCCTCCGACGCGCTGGCCAACCTGGCCTCCGGCGGGGTCACCGGCGGGTCGCTGATCATCGTCGGCGAGGACTACGGCGAGGGCTCCAGCATCATGCAGGAGCGCACCCACGCGTTCGCGATGAAGTCGCAGCTGTGGCTGCTCGACCCGCGCCCGAACCTGCCGTCGATCGTCGCCGCGGTCGAGCACGGCTTCGCCCTCTCCGAGGCGAGTCGCACCCCGGTGATGCTCGAGCTGCGGATCCGCGCCTGCCACGTCTACGGCCGCTTCACCGCCGGCGACAACCGCCACCCGAGCCCGACGCTGGCCGAGGCGCTGGCGCAGCCGCAGCGCGACACCAGCCGCATCGTGCTGCCGCCGGTGGCGTTCCAGCACGAGCAGGAGAAGATCGTCGCGCGCTGGCCGGCCGCGGTCTCCTACATCCGCCGGCATCGCCTCAACGAGGTGTTCCCAGGCGCCGGCGGCGAGGTCGGGCTGATCCTGCAGGGCGGCCTCTACAACACGGTGCTCGGCGCGCTGCGCCAGCTCGGCCTGGCCGACGTCTACGGGCGCACGCCGCTGCCGCTGTACGTGATGAACGTCACCTACCCGCTGGTCGACGACGAGCTGGTGGCCTTCTGCCGCGACAAGCGCGCGGTGCTGATGATCGAGGAGGGGCAGCCCGACTTCCTCGAGCAGGCGCTGCACGCGATCCTGCGCAAGGCCGGCGTGGCGACCCAGGTGGACGGCAAGGGCCTGTTGCCGGAGGCCGGCGAGTACACCCCGCTGGCGCTCGAGGAGGGGCTCGCCCGCTTCCTCGAGGCGCACGGCGGCGCGGCCCTGCGGCCGGGCGCGGCGGGCCGCGCGCGGCTGCCGGCGGTCGCGCTGGAGCAGGGCGAGCGGTTGCGCGAGGTGGTCCCGGCACGGCCGGCCGGTTTCTGCACCGGCTGCCCGGAGCGGCCGCTGTTCGGCGCGATCAAGCTGCTGCAGCAGGAGCTCGGCGAGTTCCACGTCAGCTGCGACATCGGCTGCCACCTGTTCTCGATCCTGCCGCCGTTCCACGTCGGCAACACCACCATGGGCTACGGCCTCGGCGCCTCCGCCAGCGCCGCGTTCAACGTCCCCGCCGGGCGCCAGAAGGTGCTCAGCATCATGGGCGACGGCGGCTTCTGGCATAACGGCCTGACCAGCGGCATCGGCAACGCGGTGTTCAACAAGAACGACAACGTCATCGTCATCGTCGACAACGGCTACTCGTCTGCGACCGGCGGCCAGGACGTGCTCTCGTCGCAGGCGCCGAACCCGGCGCGCAGCACCGGCAACCTGATCGAGAACGCGGTGCGCGGGGTCGGCGTCGGCTGGGTGCGCACGGTGCCGTGGACCTACGACGTGAACCAGCTGCGCGACACGCTGCGCGCGGCGCTGACCAGCGAGGAGCGCGGGCCGAAGGTGGTGATCGCGCAGTCCGAGTGCATGCTCAACAAGCAGCGGCGCGAGAAACCGCAGTTCCGCGCGCGGGTGCACGACGGCGGCAGGGCGGTGCGCCAGCGCTTCGGCGTCGACCCCGACGTCTGCACCGGCGACCACTCGTGCATGCGCCTGTCCGGCTGCCCGTCGCTGACCCTGCGCGACAACCCCGACCCGCTGCGCAGCACCCCGGTGGCGCGGGTGGTCGACAGCTGCGTCGGCTGCGGCTACTGCGGCGAGGTGGCGCACGCGGCGGTGCTCTGCCCGTCGTTCTACCGCGCCGACATCGTGCACAACCCGGGCTGGTTCGAGCGCGCGCTCGGCCGGCTGCGCCTGCGCGTGATCGGCGCGCTGCAGCGCCGGGCCGCCGCCGGCGCGGGGGCCGCGGCATGAGCGCCGGCAGCGCCCCGCGCCCGATCTCGATCGCCGTCACCGCGATCGGCGGCCAGGGTGGCGGCGTCCTCGCCGACTGGATCCGGGACGTCGCCGAGGCCTCCGGTTACCTGGTGCAGACCACCTCGGTGCCGGGCGTCGCGCAGCGCACCGGCGCCACCGTCTACAGCATCACGCTGTTCCCGCGCGCCGCCGCCGAGGCGGCCGGGCTGGAGCCGGTGCTCGGCCTGATGCCGGTGCCCGGTGACGTCGACATCGTCGTCGCCGCCGAGCTGATGGAGGCCGGGCGGGCGATCCAGCGCGGCTACGTGACCCCGGAGCGCACGCTGCTGATCACCTCGACCCACCGCGACTACGCGATCGAGGAGAAGTCCGGGCTCGGCGACGGCCGCCGCGACGGCGACGCGGTGCTCGCCGCCGCCGGGCTGGCGGCGCGCCAGCTGATCGGCTTCGACATGGAGCGGCTGGCGCGGCTCAACGACAGCGTGATCAGCGCGGTGCTGCTCGGCGTGCTCGCCGCCTCGGCCGCGCTGCCGATCCCGCGCGAGCTGTTCGAGCAGGCGATCCGCGCCGGCGGCAAGGGGGTCAAGGCGAGCCTCTCCGCGTTCGCCGCGGGCTACGAC
>DATCZX010000016.1:0-7372 GCA_036525695.1 Gammaproteobacteria bacterium
CACGCGCGGCGATCTCGGCCCGCCGCTCGAGCAGGTCGTCGGCAGTGAACTGGGTCAACACGGTGACGGCCAGCGGCAAGGTCGCGAACAGCAGCGCCGCGGAGCCGAGCAGCACGCCCGCGAACAGCGTCAGCCCGAGACCGCCGTGGCCCTTCGCCTTGGCCTTGGCCCGCGGCTGCTTGCCCGGCTTGCCCTTCTTCGGGGGCTTCAGGTCATCGTCAGCCGGGTTGCCCTTGCCGAAGGGCAGCTTGAACTTGGGCAGTTGCATCGTTGTTCCGGTCCTGCCTGGCCTGTTCTCAGTGCCGCCCGGAGTGACCGAACCCGCCGGCACCGCGTTGACTGGCCGTGAACTCCTCCACCACGGTGAACTCGGCGTGCACCACCGGCACGATCACCATCTGCGCGATCCGCTCACCTACCTGGATGGTAAAGGAGTCCCCGGAGCGGTTCCAGCAGGAGACGAACACCTGGCCCTGGTAGTCGCTGTCGATCAGCCCGACCAGGTTGCCGAGCACGATCCCGTGCTTGTGGCCGAGCCCGGAACGCGGCAGCAGCATCGCGGCCAGCCCAGGGTCGTCGAGGTGGATCGCGATCCCGGTCGGGATCAGGTGGGTGGTCCCGGGCAGCATCTCCAGCGGTGCGTCGAGGCACGCGCGCAGGTCGACCCCGGCGGCACCGGCCGTGGCCGCGGCCGGCAACGGGATGCTGTCACCCAGCCGCGGGTCGAGCAGCTTCAGCTTGATCGGGCGTGGCATGGTAGCGCTCCGCGATGCGGTCGATCAGTTGCTGCGCGAGCAGGTCCTTGCGCGCCGTCGGCAGCGCCTGCGACCCGCCTGGCCAGAAGAGCTCGAGCTGGTTCTCCTCCTGGTCGAACGCCAGCCCGGCGCCGACCCGGTTGGCGGCGATCAGGTCGAGCCCCTTGTCGGCCAGCTTGGCGCGCGCGTAGTCGGCGACGTTGTCGGTCTCGGCGGCGAAACCGACGGTGAACGGCCCGCCGGGCAGGGCCGCGACCGCGGCCAGGATGTCCTCGGTGCGCTCCAGTTCGAGTTGCAGCGCCGGCGCCGACTTCTTGATCTTCGCCGCGGCCGGTGCGCGCGGCCGGTAGTCGGCGACCGCCGCGGTGCCGATGTAGATGTCGCAGCCGGCGGCGCGCTCCAGCACCGCGGCGTGCATCTGCGCGGCGCTCTCGACGTCGACCCGCTCGACCCCGGCGGGGGTCGGCAGCGCGACCGGGCCGCTGACCAGCGTGACCCGCGCCCCGGCGGCCTGCGCCGCGGCCGCCACCGCGTAGCCCATCCGCCCGGAGCTGCGGTTGCTCAGGTAGCGCACCGGGTCGAGCGCCTCGCGGGTGGGCCCGGCGCTGACCAGCACGCGCAGCCCGGCCAGCCGACCGCCGCCGAGCAGGCCGCCGAGCGCGGCGCACAGTTCGGCCGGCTCGAGCATCCGCCCCGCCCCGGTCTCGCCGCAGGCGAGGTCGCCGGCCGCGGGCCCGAGCAGGACGACCCCGCGGTCGCGCAGCAGCGCCAGGTTGGCCTGGGTCGCCGGGTGTTCCCACATGCCGGTGTTCATCGCCGGCGCGACGGCCAGCGGCGCGCGGCTGGCCAGGCACAGCGTGCTCAGCAGGTCGTTGGCGAGGCCGTGGGCGTGGCGCGCGAGGAAGTCGGCGCTGGCCGGCGCCACCAGCACCAGCTCGGCCCAGCGCGCCAGCTCGATGTGGCCCATCGCCGCCTCGGCGGCCGGGTCCAGCAGCTCGGTGTGCACCGGCCGTCCGGACAGCGCCTGCAGGGTCAGCGGGGTGATGAACTGCTGCGCCGCGGGGGTCATCGCCACGCGCACCTGCGCGCCCGCGGTGACCAGCTGGCGCACCAGCTCGGCGCTCTTGTAGGCGGCGATCCCGCCGGTGATGCCGAGCAGGATCCTGCGGTTGGCCAGCGCTGCGTTCACCGGCTAGAGTGTATCCGCATCATCGGGGCATTGCACAGGGAGGTGAAATGCCGATCCACGACTGGCCCGCGGCCGAGCGCCCGCGGGAAAAACTGCTGGCGCGCGGCGCCGCCGCGCTCTCCGATGCCGAGCTGCTGGCGCTGTTCCTGCGCAGCGGCCTGCCCGGGGTCGATGCGGTCGACCTGGCGCGCCAGCTGCTGGCGCGCTTCTCCGGCCTGCGCGGGCTGCTCGAGGCCGAACCCGCGGCGGTCTGCGCCGAGCGCGGCCTCGGCCCGGCCAAGTACGCGCAACTGGCCGCGGTGCTCGAACTGTCGCGCCGCCACCTGCTGGCGACGCTGGCCCGCGGCGACGCGCTGACCAGCCCCGACGCCACCCGCGCGCTGCTCGCGACCCAGCTGCGCCACCGCCAGCGCGAGGTGTTCCTCGGCCTGTTCCTCGACACCCGCCACCGCGTGCTGGCCGCCGAGGAGCTGTTCCACGGCACCCTCGACGCCGCCGCGGTGCACCCGCGCGAGGTGGTGCGGCGGGCGCTGGCACTGAACGCCGCGGCGCTGATCGTGGCCCACAACCACCCGTCCGGGGTGGCCGAGCCCAGCTCCGCCGACCTGGTCCTGACGCGCCGGCTGCGCGACGCGCTGGCACTGGTCGAGGTGCGCCTGCTGGATCACTTCGTGGTCGGGGACGGGGTGCCGGTGTCACTGGCCGAACGCGGGCTGCTGTAGGCCGCCCGAGCTTGCGTCGCGGGCGTCATCCTGCTATAAATCCGCTCCTTTCGCCGGCCCGCGGGCCGGTCAGACGAACACGGGTAGGCCAGCATGTCCAGAGTCTGTCAGATCACCGGCAAGCGCCCAATGAGCGGCAACAACGTCTCGCACGCGCACAACAAGACCCGGCGGCGCTTCCTGCCGAACCTGCACACGCACCGCTTCTGGGTCGACAGCGAGCAGCGCTGGGTGAAGCTGCGCCTGTCGTCGAAGGCGATGCGCATCATCGACAAGAAGGGCATCGACAGCGTGCTCGCCGACCTGCGCGCGGCGGGCGAGAAGGTCTGAGGAGAGCAGCCATGCGTGACAAGATCCGACTCGTCTCGAGTGCCGGCACCGGCCACTTCTACACCACCGACAAGAACAAGCGGAACATGCCGGAGAAGATGCAGATCAAGAAGTTCGACCCGGTGGTGCGCAAGCACGTGATCTACAAGGAAGCCAAGATCAAGTGACCTGAGCGCTCAGCGCGTCGCGAAGAGACCCGGCCCTGGTGCCGGGTTTTTTCTTGCTCAGCGCTGGCAGCGCGGGCAGAAATACGACGCGCGCTGGCCGAGCACCACGCTGGCGACGGTGCCACCGCAGTTGCCGCACGGCTGGCCGGCACGGTCGTAGACCGCGAGGCGGATGCGGAAGTAGCCGGGCTGGCCGTGTCCGTCGCTGAAGTCGCGCAGCGTGGTGCCACCGGCGGCGATCGCCGCGTCGAGCACCGCGCGCACCGCGTCGGCGAGGCGCCGGTAGCGGGCCAGGCCGACCCGGCCGGCGGCGCGCCGGGGGTCGATCCCGGCACGGTGCAGCGACTCGCTGGCGTAGATGTTGCCCACCCCGACCACCACGCGGCCGTCCATCAGGAAGGGCTTCACCGCGGCGCGCCGCCCGCGCGCCAGGCGGTGCAGGTAGGCGCCGTCGAACGCGGCGTCGAACGGCTCCGGGCCGAGGTCGCGCAGCAGCGGGTGGTGCAGCGGGTCGGCTCGCGTCCACAGCAGCGCGCCGAAGCGCCGCGGGTCGCGCAGGCGCAGGCAGCTGCCGTCGTCGAGCACCAGGTCGACGTGGTCGTGCGGGCCCGGCGGGACCCCCGCGTCGAGCACGCGCAGGCTGCCGGACATGCCGAGGTGCAGCAGCAGCGTGCCGCCGCCGGTGCGCAACAGCAGGTACTTGGCGCGCCGCTCGACCGCTTCCAGCGTGCGTCCCGGCAATTCGCGCGTGAGCTCCGCCGGCACCGGCCAGCGCAGCCGTGGCTGGCGCACCACCACGCGCAGCACGCGCCGCCCGCCGACCAGCGGCAGGATGCCGCGCCGGGTGGTCTCGACCTCCGGCAACTCGGGCATCAGTCGCCCCAGCCCAGCGCCTGCGGCGCACCTGCCGCCAGGCGGTAGGCGACACCGGCCTGCGGCCACTCCAGGCGCGCGGCGCCGGCTTCCCGCACCAGCCGCAGGGTGCGCTCGCCACCGTCGGCGAACTGCAGCCGGACCGGCTCACCGGCGACCTCCCCCGCCGCGGCCAGCGGCTCCACCTGCTCCGCCTGCAACTCCAGCCAGCGCCGGCCGAGCAGCTGCGCGTCGGGCGCTCCCGGCGGCTCGCGCTGCCAGCCGCCGTCCTCGCCCCTGAGCAGGCGCCAGGCCGGGGTGGTGATCGCCTGCAGCGACGCGGCGGCGGCCAGCGGGGCCGGGTCGACGAAGGCGCTCCAGTCAGCGACCAGGTGCACGTGGGCGGTGTCGGCCACCAGGTGGAGCCGCTCGCCGGCCACGACGTAGCGCCGGTAGTGCAACGGTTCCTGCACGCCCAGCAGCAGGGACTGGCGGTCGAACGTCACCCGCACGCGGGGCGGCGCCAGGCCGAGCTCCGCCAGCGGGGCCGCGGACAACGGGTAGCTGACCTCGCTCGGCTGCTCGGCCAGGCGCAGCACCTGGGCCACGCGCAGCGGGTCCGCCGGCAGGCGCTGGCCGGCGCGCAGCAACCACCAGCGCTGCTGCGCGCGCTGCAGCTGCAGCGGCTCCGCGGGCTGGCCCCGCTCGATGCGGATCGTGCCGATCGTCGCCGGGTCCAGCGCGGTCAGGCGCTCCGGCGGCGGCGCCGGGGCGTCCTCCCGCTGCGGCCAGGCGAACCAGGCGAGCAGCGCCAGCACGCCCGCCAGCAGCAGGTTGGTGCGCAGCGCGGCTTGCATCAGCGCCGCCGTCGCTGCCGCCGGATCAGCAGGCCGCTGGCCAGCAGCCCGATCGGCAGCACGAACAGGAAGCCGAAGCCGATCACCAGCGTCGCCTGCCTGGACAGCGCCAGCGCGCGGTCGCTGGTCAGCCGCGGCGGCACCTCGAGCAGCGCGTCGTCGGCGACCAGCCAGTTGAACAGGCGCAGCCCGAGATCGAGATTGCCGCCGTTGCCGAGGTAGGCGTTGGCGAGGAAATCACCGTCACCGACCACGACCACCCGCTGTTCGCCGCCCGCCGCGCGCGCGCGGGTGAAGGCCAGCGCCAGGTCGAGCGGGCCGCGGCGCTCGCCGTCCGCCGCGTCGTGGCGTAGCGTGCCGTCGATCGGGCCGAGCTCGCTCCACGCGCGCTCGTCGGTGCGCAGCAGCGGGCGCACCGTCCAGTCCCCGGTCGGCTGCGCCTCGAGCGCGCTGGCCTGTGGCAGCAGCGTCGCGTCGGCCAGGCCGCGCGTCGCCGGGTGGTCGGGGTAGCCGGTGAGGACCACGAACGACGGGTCGCCGATGCCGTAGGCGGAGCCGGTCGCGGCGACCACGGTGCCCGGCACCGGTTGCACGCCCAGCTCGCCGGCCAGGCTCTCGAGTCCGTCGAACGTACCGGGGTCGCCCAGCCAGAGCAGGTTGCCGCCGCTGGCCAGGTAAGCGCCGAGCAGCGCGTCCTCGCCGGGCAGCAGCCCGTTCTGCGGGCCGGCGACCACCAGCAGCGCGGTATCCTCCGGCACCCCGCCGGAGAGCACCGGGTTCATCGCCTCCAGCTGCAGCCCCTTGCGCTGCAGCTCGCTGCCGAGCTGCCCGAGGTCGTGGTTGGCCTGGCCGAGGGGCTTGCGCTCGCCGTGACCGGCGAGGAAGCGGACCTGGTGGGCGGCACCGCGCGCGAGTCGGTGCAGCAGGTTGGTCAACGCCTGCTCGCTCAGCTCCTCGAGGCGCTCGCTGCGCTGCCCGTGGTCGAACAGCAGCTCGCCCTCGTAGCGGATCTCCCGTTCCCGCACCTCGGCCGGGGCGAGGTCCGGGTTGACGAAGGCCAGCTCGAGGTCCGGCTTGACCTGCTGGTAGCGGCCGACCAGTTCGCGGATGCGCGCGATCACCGGGCTGCCAGGGCGCGCGTAGGCGGTCGCCCGCAACGGCCCGCGCAGCGCAACGGCAGCCCGGCGACTCGCCTCGCTGAGGGTGTGCTGCCCGCCGGCGCTCCAGTCCAGGCGCAGCGCATGGCGCTCGGTCAGCCAGCCGAGCAGGCCGACCAGCGTCACCAGCAACAGCAGGTAGAGCAGGTCGTGCAGGCCGCGCCAGGAACGGGATGGGAGGCTCACGCCGGGCTCACACGGGGTCGCGCAGCCGCTCCACGCGGCGTACCGCGAGCAGCAGGCAGAACGCGCTGAGCAGCAGGAAGTAGGCGACGTGGCCGGTCTCCACCAGCCCGGCCAGGAACGGCTTGAAATGCGCGCTCAGCGACAGCCAGCCGAGCGCGCCCCCGCCCGTGCCGCTGTCGCCGAAGTCGGCGACCCAGAGCAGCAGCAGCAGGCCGAAGCTGCCGACCGCGGCCCCCGCCGGCTGCGCCGCGTAGCTCGACAGCAACAGGCCGACGGCGGTCAGCAGGGTCAGCAGCAGCAGGCTGCCGAGCAGCCCGGCGAGCAGCTTGCCGAGATCCAGCACCACCCCGGCGAGCAGCAGCGCGCCCGGCAGCAGCGCCAGCAGCGCCAGCAGCAACAGGCCGAACAGCCAGGCGCCGAGGAACTTGCCGAGGACCAGCCGCGCGCTGCCCAGCGGGGCGCTGAACAGCAGGTTCAGCGTACCGGCCTGGCGCTCGCCGCTGACCAGGCGCATGGTCACCAGCGGCACGACCAGCAGCAGCAGGATCGCTCCCTGCGCGAACAGCGGGGCGATCACCAGGTCGGTCACGCCGGGCCCGGTCGGCGCTGCCGCCAGCCGCGGCAACGCGCGGGCGTAGGCATCGAGCTGGACCAGGAACAGCCACGCGGCGATGAACTCGAACACCGCCAGGCAGCCCCAGCCGAACGGCGTCAGCAGCAGTGCCCGCCACTCCCGCGCGGCGACCGCGCGCACGCTCACGGAAGCGCCTCGCGGCAGGTCAGCTCGACGAACAGCTGCTCCAGCGTCGGCCGCTCGACCACCAGTTCGAGCACCCCCCAGCCGCCGGCGACCGCGGCCGCGGCGACCGCCTCGCCGCGGCCGCGTGGCGCAGGCGCAGGGCGCCGTCGGCCAGCGGCTCGACCGCGTCGACGCCGGCCAGCGCCGCCAGCGCGGCGGCCGGCGGTGGCCGGCGGAAGCGGCAGCGCAGCGCGGTGGCCGGGGTGCCGCCGGGGCCGCTGACCGCTCCGGCGTAGACCGGCTCGCCCTGGTGCAGGATCAGCACGCGATCGCAGATCGCCTCGACCTCGGGCAGCAGGTGGGTCGACAGCACCACGGCGTGCTGCTCGCCGAGCGCCCGGATCAGCGCGCGGATCTC
>DATCZX010000017.1:0-5739 GCA_036525695.1 Gammaproteobacteria bacterium
ACGCGGCATTGCTGGATCAGGCTTGCGCCCATTGTCCAATATTCCCCACTGCTGCCTCCCGTAGGAGTCTGGGCCGTGTCTCAGTCCCAGTGTGGCTGGTCGTCCTCTCAGACCAGCTACGGATCGTCGCCTTGGTAGGCCTTTACCCCACCAACTAGCTAATCCGACGCAGGCTCATCCTAGAGCGCGAGGCCCGAAGGTCCCCCGCTTTCCCCCGTAGGGATTATGCGGTATTAGCCTGAGTTTCCCCAGGTTGTCCCCCACTCCAGGGCAGATTCCTACGCGTTACTCACCCGTCCGCCACTCGTCAGCACCCCGAAGGGCCTGTTACCGTTCGACTTGCATGTGTTAAGCATGCCGCCAGCGTTCAATCTGAGCCAGGATCAAACTCTTCAGTTCAATCACATTGCCTGCCGAAGCAGGCTATCTCTTCGCTCGGCCCGAGGCGAACCCCGAGCGTCGCTATCCATGGAGCAACCTCTCGGTTGCACGCGAGCGCCCACACAAATTGCTTGATCCGACTTGTTAAAGAGCTTGCCAGTACTTGCCCGGCCAAGAACGAGGATTGTACATCAGTCCAACCCCGTCCCGTCAACACCCCTGGACACCCAGGGCACCTGCCGATCTGCTTCCCGGGTTTGCCCGGGGAGGCCTGACCGGCCAGCGAAGCGGCGCATTATACAGGCGCGTCCCAACCGGTCAACAGCCGCAGAGAACCGTTTCAGGAGGCCACGGTGACCCGCGCGAAACGGCGCTTGCCGACCTGGAAAACCGCGCAGGTCCCGACCGCGAGCAGCAGCCCGCGATCCTCGATCTTGTCGCCGTCGATGCGCACGCCGCCCTGGTCGATCAGGCGCAGCGCCTCGGAGGTGCTGCCGGTCAACCCGGCCTCCTTCAGCAGGTTCGCGATCGGCAGGCTGCCGCCCGTCGCGCTGACCGTCACCTCGGGCATCTCGTCGGGGAGCGCGCCGTGGCGGAAACGTCGCTCGAACTCCTCGCGCGCGCCGGCGGCTGCCGCCGGGTCGTGGAAACGGGCGACGAGCTCGAGCGCCAGTTCGACCTTGCAGTCACGCGGGTTGAGCGCGCCGGCCATCGCCGCGGCGCGCAGGCGCTCGATCTCGGCCAGCGACTTGTCGAACGACAGCAACTCGAAGTAGCGCCACATCAGGTCGTCGGAGATCGACATCAGCTTGCCGAACATCTCGGCCGGCGGCTCGGCGATGCCGATGTAGTTGCCGAGCGACTTCGACATCTTCTGCACGCCGTCGAGCCCCTCGAGGATCGGCACGGTGAGGATCACCTGCGGCGGCTGGCCGTAGGCCTCCTGGATCTGCCGCCCGACCAGCAGGTTGAACTTCTGGTCGGTGCCGCCGAGTTCGACGTCGCAGCGCATCGCCACCGAGTCGTAGCCCTGCGCCAGCGGGTAGAGGAACTCGTGGATCGCGATCGGTTGGTTGTTGCGGAAGCGCTTGCTGAAGTCGTCGCGCTCGAGCATGCGCGCCACCGTGTGCCTGGCGGCGAGCTGGATCAGGCCGGCCGCCCCGAGCTCGCCCAGCCAGGTCGAGTTGAAGCAGATCTCGGTCTTCCCGGGGTCCAGGATCTTGTAGACCTGGGCCTGGTAGGTGCGCGCATTCTCGCGGATCTCGTCCGGGGTCATCGGCGGCCGGGTGGCGTTCTTGCCGGTCGGGTCGCCGATCAGCCCGGTGAAGTCGCCGATCAGGAACATCACGTGGTGGCCGAGCTGCTGGAACTGGCGCATCTTGTTCAGCAGCACGGTGTGGCCGAGGTGCAGGTCCGGCGCGGTGGGATCGAAGCCGGCCTTGATCCGCAGCGGCGTGCCGCGGCCGAGCCGCTGCAGCAGCTCGCTCTCGAGCAGGATCTCCTCGCTGCCCCGGCGGATCTGCTCCAGGGCCTCGGTCGGGCTAGGCATCGTCAGGTTTCCTCGGCGTGCGTGCGTCGCGGGGACGGCAGGATAGCAGCCCGCGGGCGAGCCGCCCAAGAGCGCGACGACGCTACGCCGGGTTGTCGAGCTCGACGTACTCCCAGGCCAGGCCGTAGCGCTCGCCCAGGTGCGCAGCCAGCGCCTGCACGCCGAGCCGCTCGGTGGCGTGGTGTCCGGCGGCGAAGTAGTCGACCCCGGACTCGCGCGCGAGATGCACCGTGCGCTCGGAGATCTCGCCGCTGACGAAGGCGTGCACGCCCTGCGCCGCGGCCTCCTCGAGCAGGTCCTGCGCCGCGCCGGTGCACCAGGCGACGCGCTCGATCGGCCGCGCTCCGGCCGCGATCCACTGCGGCGCGCGGCCGAGCGCGACGGCGAGGCGCTCGGCCAGCACGGCGCCGGAGAGCGGCTCGGCGAGGCGCCCGTGGAGTGCCAGCGGCGGCTCGCCGCCGAACGCCCCGGTCGCCGTCCAGCCGAGCAGGTGGCCGAACTGGGCGTTGTTGCCCCACTGCGGGTGGGCGTCGAGCGGCAGGTGGTAGGCGATCAGGCTGACGCCCGCACCGAGCAGTGCGGCCAGGCGCCGGCGCTTGACGCCGACCAGCACCGGCGACTCGCCCTTCCAGAAATAGCCGTGGTGCACCAGCAGCGCGTCGGCGCCGCGCTCGACCGCCGCCTCGACCAGCGCCAGGCTGGCACTGACCCCTGCCACCAGCCGCCGCACCGGCCGGGTGCCCTCGACCTGCAGGCCGTTGGGGCAGTAGTCGCGGAAGCGCCCCGCCTCGAGCACGCTGTCGAGGTAGCTGACCAGCTCGTGGACGCCGACCTCTCCGCTTGGGTTCACCTCGTTCACTGCCTGCCTCGCGGGTCTGCCCGGGCAAACGCCCGTCACCCTTAGGTTACACTCTGCGCCGCAGCCGGCCGCCACCAGCCGGCGATCCCGGGGGCAAGATGCGCTTTCGCGACGGGCTCGCATTCGTCTTCCAGGCCGTCACCATCGGCCTCGCGCTGGCGTTCGTGGTGCTGGTGCTGAAGCCGGAGCTGCTGCCGAACCTGCGCCCCGTGGTCGAGCTGGTCCAGCGCGAGCCCACCCCGGCCAGCGCCCCCGCCGCCTCATCGCCGCGCTCGTACGCGGACGCGGTGACCCAATCCGCGCCGGCGGTGGTCAACATCCACACGGCCAAGCTGGTCACCGAGCAACCGCACCCGCTGCTCGAGGACCCGACCTTCCGCCGCTTCTTCGGCGAGTCGCTGGAGGAACCGCAGCAGCGCCTGGAGACCAACCTCGGCTCCGGCGTGCTGGTCAGCAGCGAGGGGCACCTGCTGACCAACAACCACGTGGTCTACGGCGCCGACCGGATCCGCGTGCAGCTCGCGGATGGCCGCATCGCCGCCGCCACCCTGGTCGGCAGCGACCCGGAATCCGACCTCGCCGTGCTGCGCATCGACCTGCCCGACCTGCCCGCCGCGACCATCGGCGCATCGGACACGCTGCGGGTCGGTGACGTGGTCCTGGCGATCGGCAACCCCTTCGGGGTCGGGCAGACGGTGACGATGGGCATCGTCAGCGCAATCGGCCGCAGCCAGCTCGGCATCAGCGCCCTGGAGAACTTCATCCAGACCGACGCCGCGATCAACCCGGGCAACTCCGGTGGCGCCCTGGTCAACGCCAACGGCGACCTGGTCGGGATCAACACCGCGATCTTCTCGCGCAGCGGCGGCTCGCAGGGGATCGGCTTCGCCATCCCGATGAGCCTGGCCAGCGCGATCCTCGAGCAGATCATCGAGCGCGGGCGCGTGGTGCGCGGCTGGCTCGGGGTCGAGATCCAGAACCTCGACGCCGAACTCGCCACCTCGCTCGGGCTGGAGCGCGCGGCGGGGATCGTGGTCGCCGGGGTCCTCCGCGAGGGGCCCGCCGACCAGGCCGGGCTGCGCCCGGGCGACGTGATCACCGCGATCGGCGGCGAGCCCGTGGACGATGGCCAGGCGGCCCAGCGCATGATCTTCCGCATCGCCCCGGGCGACGCGGTGAAGGTCAGCGGCTGGCGCGAGGGTGTCGCAGCGGAGTGGCTGGTCACCGCGGCCGAGCGGCCGCAGCCCGGCGGGTGAACTCGCCACAACGGCACCCGAGGATGGCCGCGAGGTAGTGAAGCCGCGGCTTTTGGTCGATACTCGGTGGCAGGCTTGACGCCGACACGTACCGCCACGCGGTCATGAGCACGAGATGAATGACACGACCCCCACGGACAGCGCGCAGGGGCAGGGCGCCGGACAACAGGCGAGCCTGGAGGAGTCGCTGGACGCAGGGCGCCACAGCATGCTCGACCTGCTCGACCTGGTGAACGCCCGGCACCACTCGGCGGACTTCATCGGTTCCCGCGCCGAGTACGTGCAGCAGCGCCTGCGCATGCTCGCGCTGCTGTTCGCCGTGCTGGTGCCGCTGTGGATCCCGCTCGACTACCTGCTGCTGAACGGCGACGGTTTCGCCGAGCTGGTCGTCGCGCGGGTCGCCACCAGCATCGCCTTCCTCACCGTCGCGCTGTGGCGGCCGTACCCGTACCACGTCGGCGTCGCCCGCCTGCGCCTCGGCATGCTGGTGCTGATCCCGTGCCTGTTCTACCTGGTGGCGTGCGTGCTGCTGGTCGACGACGGCTCCCCGTGGGCGCTGATGAGCTACAGCTTCTACCCGTTCGTCATCGTCACCCAGCTGGCGATCTTCCCGCTGACCCTGCTCGAGGGCCTGCTGCTGGCGCTGCCGGTGTTCGTCACCGTGCTGGCCACCCAGTTCGCGCTCGACGCCCTCGGCAGCAGCGCCACCGTCGAGTCGCTGTGGCTGCTGGCGCTGCTCACCTCCCTTGCGCTGTGGGCCCAGGTCAACCAGCTGCAGATGCTGCTCAGGCTCTACCGGCAGGCGACCCGCGACGCGCTCACCGGGCTGTTCAACCGGCGTGCGCTGATGACCCGCCTGGACGTCGAGATCGAGCGCTCGAACCGCTACCGCCGCGAGCTGTCGGTGCTGCTGTTCGACCTCGACAAGTTCAAGCGCATCAACGACACCCTCGGCCACCTCGCCGGGGACGCGGTGCTGCGCCACTTCTCCGGCGTGGTCGAGCAGGCGCTGCGCCGCACCGACCTGGTCGGCCGCTACGGCGGCGAGGAGTTCCTGGCGGTGCTGCCGGAAACCGGCTCGGTGCGCGCGCAGGAGGTCGCCGAACGCATTCGCGCCGGTTGCCACGCCAGCCCGGCCAGCGGACCCAGCGGCGAGCCGATCGAGTTCACCACCAGCATCGGCGTCGCCCAGCTGGCGCCCGACGAGGAGGCCGAACAGCTGCTCTCGCGGGTCGACGACTCCCTCTACAAGGCCAAGGAGAGCGGTCGCGACCGCGTCATCCTGGCCCGCTGACGGCGACCGCCGATGAACCACGATTACCCGACCCAGGCCCACGACCACCAGAGCCTGATCGGCGGCCTCGACCACCTGCACTCGCTGAACCAGAAGGTGGCGCAGTTGCACGGCATCCTGGTCGACCAGTTCCCGCCGCTGCAGCGCATCACCGTCGCGGTCTACGACGAGCGCGCCGACCTGCTGAAGACCTTCTGCTGCAGCGACCGCCTCGACAACCCGCTGCGCAAGTACGCCGCGCCGCTGGCCGCGTCGCCGTCGCTGCAGTCGATCGCGAAGAGCGGGCGCCCACGCGTGGTCGACGACCTCGCGACCTACGACTCGGGTCGCGGTGACGCCACGCAGTGGATCGTCACCCAGGGCTACCGCTCCAGCTACACGATGCCGATGCTGATGGACG
>DATCZX010000018.1:0-4585 GCA_036525695.1 Gammaproteobacteria bacterium
AGGGCGGGTGGGTATTCACGGTCGACGCTCCCGGCTGCTGCGCATGCTTCGCCCAACCAGACTAGCAGGGCACGGCGTGCTCCACGGTCATCACCCTCCGCTGGCCCGGCCGCGCTCTCCCGCCGCCGCTACAGCACCACCAGCAGCATGCGCAGGCTGAGCAGCAGCAGCAGCACCGCGAACACCTTCTTCAGGGTCGGCACCGGCAGCCAGTGCGACAGCCGCACGCCGTACGGCGCGGCGAAGTAGCTGGTCAGCGAGACCATCACCACGGCGGGCAGGTAGACGAAGCCGAAGACGTACTCGGCGGGGTCGGTGTGGGACCAGCCGTTGACCAGGTAGCCGAGGGTGCCGGCCAGCGCGATCGGCAGGCCGATCGCCGCCGAGGTGCCGATCGCCTGCTTGAGGCCGACGTTCTGCCAGGTCAGGTAGGGCACGGTCAGCGAGCCGCCGCCGATCGAGACCAGCGCCGAGACCCCGCCGATCCCGGCGCCGGCGGAGAACAGGCCAACGCCGCCCGCCAGCTGCCGGCTCGGTTTCGGTTTCTTGTCCAGGAACATCTGCGCGGAGACGTAGGCCATGAACAGGGCGAAGAAACCCGCCAGGTAGACCGAGTCGAGGTGCGAGGCGACGAACGTGGCGAGGAAGGTGCCGAGCAGGATGCCGGGCGCCATCGCCCGCACCACCGGCCACAGCACGCCGCCCTTGGCGTGGTGGGCGCGGAAGCTGGAGAAGGTGGTGACCACCATCGAGGCCATCGAGGTGCCGAGCGCCAGGTGCACCACGTTGTCCGCCGGCACCCCGTTGCGCAGGAACACCGAGGCCATGATCGGCACCATGATGCCGCCGCCGCCGATACCCAGCAGGCCCGCCATGATGCCGACGAAGGCGCCCAGCAGCAGGAACACGGCGATCCATTCGGGGGCGAACATCGGTGGCTCCGGGCGGCAGCGGGACGAGGGGCCGAATTATTCACCTGCCGCGGGGTAAATCCAGCTTTTTGTTCGTCGCGGGGGTGGCGGGGACCCCGTGGCCGGCAGCGGCCGAACGGTGAGGGGGCGCGGGCGGGCCCCCTCCACAGGCGGGAAAAAGCGGCTACCATGAAGCTGGTAATCAAGGAGGACGAGACCATGGGCGCCAAGTCGAAAAAGCGCAAGGCCAGGGAAGCTGGCCTCGAAGTCCCCGAGCAGAAGGTTCCCAGCCCGCTGGCCGATGCCAAGGCCGGCAAGAAGCAACGCAACCGCTTCTACGAGAAGGAGCTGGGCGGCCTGCACGTCGAGCTGGTCAAGCTGCAGGAGCACATCCGGCGCGACGGCCGCAAGGTCGTGGTGATCTTCGAGGGGCGCGACGCCGCCGGCAAGGGCGGCGTGATCAAGCGCATCAGCGAGCCGCTGAACCCGCGCGTCTGCCGGGTGGTGGCGCTCGGCACGCCCACCGAGCGGCAGAAGACCCAGTGGTACTTCCAGCGTTATGCCGCCGAGCTGCCCGCCGCCGGCGAGATGGTGCTGTTCGACCGCTCCTGGTACAACCGCGCCGGCGTCGAGCGCGTGATGGGATTCTGCAGCGACGCCGATTACTGGGACTTCCTGCGCTCGGTGTCGGAGTTCGAGCGGATGCTGGTGCGCTCGGGGATCGTGCTGCTCAAGTACTGGTTCTCGGTCTCGGACGAGGTGCAGGAGGAGCGCTTCCGCGACCGCGTCGAGGACCCGACCAAGCGCTGGAAGCTGTCGCCGATGGACCTGGAGTCGCGCAACAAGTGGCAGGCCTACTCGCAGGCCAAGGACCGCATGCTGGTGCACACGGACATCGAGCAGGCGCGCTGGTACGTGGTCAACTCCGACGACAAGAAGCGCGCGCGGCTCAACTGCATCGCCCACCTGCTGACCCAGGTGCCGCACAGGGGCGCCGCGCCGGAGAAGATCAAGTTGCCGAAGCGGGCCCTGGAGCACCGTGGGCCCGAGTACGTGCGCCCGCCGCTGTCGGTGCAGAACTTCGTGCCCGAGATCTACTAGGAGCGCAGCCGATGAACGACCAACCCGTCATGATCAACGTGACCATCGAGGGGCTCAGCGCGACGCTGCAGCGGGTCAAGCCGGGCAAGCGCGGCTACGACAAGGCGCGCAAGCAGGTGATCCACCGCGAGCGCGACGCGATCGACCTGTTCAACCGCAGCGTGGACGAGAGGGTGCCGCTGGACGGCGTCTACAGCTTCGAGTCGGTCGACATCGCCAAGACCTTCGCGTTCCTGCACCTGAAGTCGATCGAGCACCAGGTCGCCAACAACCTGGACCTGGTGCAGGCCTACGACGGCAACGGCGCCACCGCCGGTTGACCGGCACGCTGAGCCGCACTCCCGGCGGGCAGCCGGGAGCGGTCCGCGCGGCGCAATCACCCAGGGGCGACCTGGTCCGCCCGTGCACCCGGCACTCCTGACTGGGCTGCTTGCCCTGCCGGGCTGGCCGGCCGGGGCGCGAGGTCGCGCTGGGCGCTGCGCCGGCGGTTCGGGCATGATGCCGGCAGCGGTTGCCCGGCGTGGGCCACCGATCGAACCGGGAGCGTCGCATGTCTCCACCCGCCTGGTGCCGCCTGGCCCTGTTCCTGCTCCTCGGCCTGCCGCTGGCCGCCGCCGGTGAACTGCTGCCCGCGCCGGAGCGGCTGGCGCAGCACAGCCACGCCTGGATCGGCCCCTACGGTCCGCCGACCCGGGAGAACCGCGGCTTCCGCATGAACCTCGGCTTCGTCGTCGGCGACGACGCGGTCGCCGTCGTCGACAGCGGCTACGGCGAGCCGATGGCCGCGGCGATGCTCGCCGAGATCCGCCGCGTCACCGACCGCCCGGTGCGCTACGTGATCAGCACCAACTCGCAGCCCCACCGCATCCTCGGCGGCGCGCTGTTCCGCGAGCAAGGCGCGCAGCTCGTCGCCGCGGACGGAGCGGTCGAGCGGATCGTCGGCGAAGGGCCGGCGATGGCCGAGTTCGCCACGGGCGTGCTCGGCCTTGCCCCCGGCGCCATCCGGCCGCCCGGCGCGCCGGACCGGGTGGTCAGCGCAGAGGAACAGCTGGACCTCGGCGGGGTCACGCTGCGGCTGGTCCCGGTCGGCACCGCGCACACCCCGGGCAGCCTGCTGGTCGAGGTGGTCGAGGACCGCGTGGTGTTCGCCGGCGACGTGCTCTACGGCGGCCGGCTGCTCTCGCTGCTGCCGGTCAGCCGGGTCGACGGCTGGATCGAGGCGTTCGACCGCCTGCGCGCATTCGACGGCGTGCTGTTCGTGCCCGGCCACGGGCGCCCGGACCGGCTGGCCCCGTTCGAGCAGTCGACCCACGCCTACCTGGTCGCGCTGAAGCGGCACATGGACGCGGCGGCCGAGGCCGGCACCGGGCTGCAGCAGGCGATCGACAGCCTGGACCAGTCGGCGTGGCAGGCGCTGGCCGACTTCGACCTGCTGGCCGGGCGCAACGCCTCGATCGCCTACCTCGAGCGCGAGGCGGCGGCGTTCGAGTGAGGCGCGTCGGCGCGCCGGTTCAGCCGGCGGGCTCGAGGCGCAGCAGCCGGCCGTCCGCCTCGTCGGTCAGCAGGTACAGGTAGCCGTCGGGGCCGTCGCGCACGTCGCGGATGCGCCCGAGGCGGTCGGTCAGCAGGCGCTCCTCGCCGACCACCCGCTCGCCGTCCAGCTCGAGCCGGACCAGCTGGCGGAACTTCAGCGAGCCGACGAACAGGTTGCCGCGCCACGCCGGGAAGCGCTCGCCGCTGTAGAAGGCCATCCCCGACGGCGCGATCGACGGCACCCAGGCGTGCAGCGGCTGCTCCATCCCCTGTTTCTCGGTGGTGCCGATGTCGAAGCCGGTGCCGTACTCCTTGCCGTAGGTGATCACCGGCCAGCCGTAGTTGCGCCCGGCGCGGACCACGTTCAGCTCGTCGCCGCCCTGCGGGCCGTGCTCGTGGGCCCACAGCTCGCCGGTGACCGGGTGCAGCGCCGCGCCCTGCACGTTGCGGTGGCCGTAGCTGAAGATCTCCGGCAGCGCGCCGGCGACGCCGACGAACGGGTTGTCCTCGGGCACCGCGCCGTCGGCGGTCAGGCGGATCACCGAGCCGGCGTGGTCGCGCAGGTCCTGCGCCCGCTGGCGCTGGCCGCGGTCGCCGAGGGTGACGTAGAGCCGGCCGGCGCGGTCGAACACCAGCCGCGAGCCGAAGTGCTGCCCGGCGCTGCTGCGCGGGTGCAGCGTGAACAGCAGGCGGGTGTCGACCAGCCGCTTGCCGTCGAGGCGGCCGCGCCCGACGGCGGTGCCGACCCCGTCCTCGTCGCGCAGCGCGAAGGCCAGGTAGACCAGCCCGTTGTCGGCGAACTGCGGGTGCAGCGCGACGTCGAGCAGGCCGCCCTGGCCGTGCTGGGCGACCGGCGGCAGCCCGGCGATCGGCTCGGGGTCGAGGCGGCCGTCGGCGAACAGCCGCAGCCGACCGGGCCGCTCGGTGACCAGGATCCGGCCGTCCGGCAGGAAGGCCATGCCCCACGGGTGCTCCAGGCCGCTGGCCAGCGTGACCGCGCGGAACGGCGCGCTGGCCGCCGCGGCCGGGGCGGCCGGTGG
>DATCZX010000019.1:0-4036 GCA_036525695.1 Gammaproteobacteria bacterium
CCCGACGCTCTTCCGATCTGGCGCCTGCAGCAGCGCCGCGGCGGCCGGCTCGACCACGGCCAGCCCGGCCAGCGACGCCGGGTTCGCGACCATCACCGCGAACGGCTTCTCCTCGCGCCCCTTGCGCCGGCGCAGCCGCGCCACCGCCTCGGCGTCGCGCGCGGCGCAGGCGAGGTGGAAGCCGCCGAGCCCCTTCAGCGCGACGATGCCGCCCGCGGCCAGGGTCGCCAGCGCGGCGGCGACCGGGTCGGCGACCGCCAGCGGGGTGCCGTCGGCGGCGCGGAACGCCAGCCGCGGGCCGCACGCCGGGCAGGCGTTGGGCTGGGCGTGGAAGCGCCGGCTCTGGGGATCGCGGTACTCGGCGGCGCAGGCGGGGCACAGCGCGAAGCCGGCCATGCTGGTGTTGGGGCGGTCGTAGGGCAGCGCGTCGGTGATGGTGAAGCGCGGGCCGCACTGGGTGCAGTTGGTGAACGGGTAGCGGTAGCGGCGGTCGGCCGGGTCGAACAGCTCGGCCAGGCAGTCGGGGCAGGTGGCGACGTCGGGGGTGAGCGCCGCGCCCGGCGTGCCGCCGGCACTGGCGTCGATCCGGAACTCGCCCGCTTCGGCCACCGGCTCCAGCGGCCAGGCCTCGAGCCGCTCGAGCCGGGCCAGCCCGGGGACCTCGCCGGGCAGCCGCGCGCGGAACGCGTCGAGCGCCGGCGCCGGCCCCTGCACCTCGATGCGCACGCCGGCGGCGTCGTTCCAGACCCGCCCGCCGAGCCCGAGGCTGCGCGCCAGGCGGTAGACGTAGGGGCGGAAGCCGACCCCCTGCACCTGCCCCTGCACGCGCAGCGCGAGGCGGGCGGGCGGCGGCAGCTGCGGCGCGGTACTCACCGGCGAACCGTCAGGCGCGCGCGGCGCGCCCCGGCGCGGCGCCGCGCAGGCCGCGTTCGAGCCAGGCCAGCCAGGCGTCCATGCCGGTGCCGTCGCGCGCCGACACCTGCAGCACCTCGATGTCGGCACGCACCCGGCGCGCGTAGTCGAGGCAACGCTCGACGTCGAAGTCGAGGTACGGCAGCAGGTCGATCTTGTTCAGCAGCAGCAGGTCCGCGGCGTGGAACATGTCCGGGTACTTGAGCGGCTTGTCCTCGCCCTCGGTGACCGACAGGATCACCACCTTGTGCTGCTCGCCGAGGTCGAACGCGGCCGGGCAGACCAGGTTGCCGACGTTCTCGATCAGCACCAGCGCGCCCGCCACCGGGTCGAGGCGCTCGAGCGCGTGGCCGACCATGTGCGCGTCGAGGTGGCAGCCCTTGCCGGTGTTGACCTGCACCGCCGGTGCGCCGGTGGCGCGGATGCGCTCGGCGTCGTGCGAGGTCTGCTGGTCGCCTTCGACCACCGCCACCGGCACGCGGCCGGCGAGCCGGTCGATGGTGCGCGTCAGCAGCGTGGTCTTGCCCGAGCCGGGGCTCGAGACCAGGTTCAGCGCGAACTGGCCGGCGGCGCGGAAGCGCGCGCGGTTGGCCGCCGCGTAGCGGTCGTTCTCGCCGAGGATCTCCTGCTCGATCCGCACCATGCGCGCCGGCGACAGGCCCGGGGCGTGGGCGCGGACCGGGCCGCGGCCGCAGTGCAGCTCCGCGTGGCCGTGCGCCAGCCCGTCCAGGTGGGGGTGGTGGTGGTGCCCGTGCCCGTGACCGTGACCGTGACCGTGATCATGGTCGTGGTCGTGTCCCTGCGCGTGGTCGTGTCCGTGCTGCTGGTGACGCTCGTGCCCGTGGACCGGCGCGTCGCCCTCGGGCTCCAGTCGCGCCCCGTCACCGCCGCATCCGCATACCGTGCACATCGTTCTACCTCACTCGACTTCCAGTTCCTTGACCCGCATCTCGGTCCCCCCGGTGGTCGCCACCCGGTAGCCGCCGCAGCGCGGGCAGGCCGCGTAATGGCTGTCGATCGGCACGCTGGCGGCGCACTCCTCGCACCAGCCCTGGCCGTCGACCCGCAGCAGTTCCAGCACGGCGCCCGCGGCCAGCGTGTCGCGCGCGACCACCTCGAAGCAGAACGCCAGCGCCTCCGGCTCGACGTGGGACAGCCGCCCGAGTTCCAGCCGCACGCGGGTGACCCGCGCGAAGCCCTGGCTGCGGCTGTTCTGCTCGAGGATCTGCAGGATCCCCTCGGCGAGCGACATCTCGTGCATCTGCGGGTCCGCGCCCAGCGCCCGGAGCGAAGAGGTGCCAGCATAGCCGATCCCGGCCAACCCTGGACAACGCTCGGGTCATTCCTGCGGCTCCCCGCCGGCGGCGCTTGAGCGGCCGGCGCGGAGGGCCTAAGTTGGCCTTGCGCGCAGGGCGCAGGGAGCGCCCGGGAGGAGTGCCATGGACCTCGACCGGATTCTCGCCGAGATCGCCCGCGACGCCCCCGAGGCCGCCGCCGGCGGTCGCGTCGCCGACTACATCCCGGCACTCGGCCGCGTGCCGGCCAACCGCTTCGGCATGGCCGCGGCGACCCTCGAGGGGCAGCTGCACCGGGTCGGCGACGCCGACGAGGGCTTCTCGATCCAGAGCGTGTCGAAGCTGTTCCTGCTGGCGCTGGTGCTGCCGGTGGTCGGCAAGGCGCTGTGGCAGCGGGTCGGCCGCGAGCCGTCGGGCAACCCGTTCAACTCGCTGGTGCAGCTCGAGCGCGAGCAGGGCATCCCGCGCAACCCGTTCATCAACGCCGGCGCGCTGGTGGTGGTCGACGTGCTGCTCGACACCTTCGCCGACCCGCTCGGCGAGCTGCTCGGCTGGCTGCGCGAGGAGTCGGGCGACGCCGCGGTCGAGGTCGACGCCGAGGTCGCGCAGTCGGAGCTCGACCACGCCGACCGCAACGCCGCGCTGGTCCACTTCATGCGCAGCTTCGGCAGCGTGCGCAACCCGGTCGACCGGGTGCTCGAGCTCTACTGCCGCGCCTGCGCGATCCGCATGAGCTGCGCGCAGCTGGCGCGCGCGATGCTGGTGCTGGCCAACCACGGGGTCTCGCCGGTCTCCGGCCGCGAGCGGATGAGCCGCAGCCGGGCCAAGCGGATCAACGCGGTGATGCTGACCTGCGGCACCTACGACGCGGCCGGCGAGTTCGCCTTCCGCGTCGGCCTGCCGTGCAAGAGCGGCGTCGGCGGCGGCATCGTCGCGCTGATCCCGGGCCGCCTCGGCCTGTGCGCCTGGAGCCCGCCGCTCGACGCCACCGGCAACAGCGCCGCCGCGCTCGCCGCGCTCGACAGCTTCACCACGCGCACCGGCTGGTCGGTGTTCTGAACCGGCCGCGCGGCGCGCCGGGAACGGGGCTTTCCCGCGGCGCTAGCCGCGCAGCGGGAACAGCAGCGGCACCACCGCCAGCGTGACCACCAGCGCCAGCAGCTGCAGCGGGATGCCGAGCTTCAGATAGTCGTTGAAGCGGTAGCCGCCCGGTCCCATCACCAGCGTGTTGACCGGGGTCGCCATCGGCGTCGAGAAGGCCGTCGAGGCCGCCAGCGCGACGGTCATCAGCAGCGGGTACGGCGACAGGCCGAGGCCCTGCGCGGCGCCGAGCGCGACCGGCGCCACCAGCACCGTGGTCGCCGTGTTGGAGATGAACTGGCTGAGCAGCGAGGTCAGCACGAACAGCCCGGCCAGCAGCGCCAGCGGACCGTGCCCGCCGAGCGCGCCGAGCAGGCCGTCGACCAGCAGCGCCAGGCCGCCGGTCTTCTCCAGCGCCGCGGCCATCGGCAGCATCCCGGCGATCAGCACCAGGCTCTGCCAGTTGACCGCGCGGTAGCCCTCCTCGACCGTGACGCAGCCGGCCAGCACCATCGCCAGCACCGCCAGCAGCACCACGGCGACGCTCGGCAGCCAGCCGGTGCTCATCAGCAGCAGCATCGCCGCGACGATCGCCAGCGCCCAGGGCGCGCGCTCGCGGTGCGGCGCGACCTCGTCGACCTCGCGCGGCAGCGCGAGCACGGCGAAGTGGCGCGGCTGGCGCTGCAGCAGCTCGAACTGGCGCCAGCCGCCGCCGATCAGCAGCGAGTCGCCGAAGGCCAGCCGCTGGT
>DATCZX010000020.1:0-6122 GCA_036525695.1 Gammaproteobacteria bacterium
GAGAGCGCCATCTACGCCAACCTGAAGGCGTTCCTGGTCAACCGCGTCGGCGACTTCGGCTTCCTGCTCGGCATCGCCACGCTGCTGATGTTCACCGGGTCGCTGGACTACGCGACGGTGTTCGGCAAGGCGCCGGGGCTGGTCGGCGAGACCATCCAGGTGATCCCCGGCTACCAGTGGGAGGTGCTGACGCTGGCCTGCATCCTGCTGTTCGTCGGCGCGATGGGCAAGTCGGCGCAGGTGCCGCTGCACGTCTGGCTGCCCGACTCGATGGAGGGCCCGACGCCGATCTCGGCGCTGATCCACGCCGCGACCATGGTCACCGCCGGCATCTTCATGGTGGCGCGGATGTCGCCGCTGTTCGAGTTCTCGGAGACCGCGCTCAGCTTCGTCCTGGTGATCGGCGCGGTGACCGCGTTCTTCATGGGCCTGCTCGGCCTGGTGCAGAACGACATCAAGCGCGTGGTCGCCTACTCGACGCTGTCGCAGCTCGGCTACATGACCGTCGCGCTCGGCGTCTCCGCCTACTCGGTGGCGATCTTCCACCTGATGACCCACGCCTTCTTCAAGGCGCTGCTGTTCCTCGCCGCCGGCTCGGTGATCATCGCGATGCACCACGAGCAGGACATGCGCAAGATGGGCGGGCTGCGCAAGTACATGCCGATCACCCACTGGACCTCGCTGATCGGCACGCTGGCGCTGATCGGCACGCCGTTCTTCTCCGGCTTCTACTCCAAGGACTCGATCATCGAGGCGGTGCACGCGTCGCAGATCCCGGGCGCCGGCATCGCCTACGTGGCGGTGCTGAGCGGCGTGTTCATCACCGCGCTGTACAGCTTCCGCATGTACTTCATGACCTTCTGGGGCCAGGAGCGGATGGACGAGCACACCCGCGAGCACCTGCACGAGACCCCCGCGGTGGTCACCGTGCCGCTGCTCCTGCTGGCGATCCCGTCGGTCGGCATCGGCTTCCTGACCATCGACCAGGTGGTGTTCGGCGACTACTTCGGCAGCGCCATCGTGGTCGCCGCGGCGCACGACACCGTGGCCCGCGTCGGCGAGCACTTCCAGGGCGCCACCGCGATGGCGACCCACGCCTTCGGCACCGCGCCGTTCTGGCTCGCCGCGGCCGGCGTGCTGGTGGCCTGGTTCGTCTACATGCGCGCGCCGCGGCTGGCGGATGCCGCGGCCAAGCGCTTCCCGCGCCTGTACCACGCGCTGGTCAACAAGTACGGCTTCGACGACTTCAACGAGTCGGTGTTCGCCGGCGGCGGGCGCAGCCTCGGCACCAGCCTCTGGCAGCGCGGCGACGTCGGCCTGATCGACGGCCTCTTGGTCAACGGCTCGGCCCAGGCGATCGGCTGGTTCGCCGGTGTCGCGCGCCAGGTGCAGTCCGGCTACCTGTACCACTACGCCTTCGCAATGATCATCGGCCTGCTGCTCCTGGTCAGCTGGTTCGCCCTCGGCTGAGCTGAGAGAGGATAGAGAAAGATGTCCGGCGGATTTCCCCTGCTCAGCCTGACGGTCTGGCTGCCGATCCTCGGCGGCTTCGCGGTGCTCGCCTCCGGCGAGAGCCAGCCCGAGCGCACGCGGCGGCTCGCGCTGCTGGTCTCGGTGCTCACCTTCATCGCCAGCATCCCGCTCTGGTCGGGCTTCGACAGCTCGACCGCGCAGATGCAGTTCGTCGAGCGGCTGCCCTGGGTGGAGCGGTTCAAGATCGAGTACTTCCTCGGCATCGACGGCATCTCGATGCCGCTGATCCTGCTGACCACCTTCACCACGGTGCTGGTGGTGCTGGCCGCGTGGGAGGTGATCAAGCAGCGCGTGGCGCAGTACATGGCCGCGTTCCTGATCATGGAGGGGCTGCTGATCGGCGTCTTCTCGGCGCTCGACGCGATGCTGTTCTACGTCTTCTGGGAAGCGATGCTGATCCCGATGTTCCTGATCATCGGCGTCTGGGGCGGCCCGCGGCGCGTCTACGCGACGATCAAGTTCTTCCTCTACACCTTCCTCGGCTCGGTGTTCATGCTGGTCGCGCTGATCTACATGTACTTCCAGGCCGGCAGCTTCTCGATCCTCGACTTCCACGCGCTGCCGCTGGCGATGGACGCCCAGGTGCTGATCTTCCTCGCCTTCCTGCTCGCCTTCGGGGTCAAGGTGCCGATGTGGCCGGTGCACACCTGGCTCCCCGACGCCCACGTCGAGGCGCCGACCGGCGGCTCGGTGATCCTGGCGGCGATCCTGCTGAAGATGGGCGGCTACGGCTTCCTGCGCTTCAGCCTGCCGATCACCCCGGACGCCAGCCACAGCCTCGACTGGCTGCTGATCGGGCTGTCGCTGATCGCGGTGGTCTACATCGGCCTGGTCGCGCTGGTGCAGCAGGACATGAAGAAGCTGATCGCCTACTCGTCGATCGCGCACATGGGCTTCGTCACGCTCGGCTTCTTCGTCGTCTTCCGCATCCTCGAGAACACCGGCTCGGTGCAGGGCGCGCAGCTCGGCATCGAGGGCGGCATGGTGCAGATGGTCTCGCACGGCTTCATCTCCGGCGCGCTGTTCCTCTGCATCGGCGTGATGTACGACCGCCTGCACAGCCGCCAGATCGCCGACTACGGCGGCGTGATCCACAGCATGCCGATCTTCGGCGGCTTCATGGTCCTGTTCGCGATGGCCAACGCCGGCCTGCCCGGGACCTCCGGCTTCGTCGGCGAGTTCATGGTGATCCTGTCGAGCTTCAAGGCCAACGTCTGGTTCGCGTTCCTCGCCGCCACCACGCTGATCCTCGGCGCCGCCTACACGCTGTGGCTGGTCAAGCGGGTGATCTACGGCGAGGTCGGCAGCGACGCGGTCGCGGCGCTCAAGGACATCAACCCGCGCGAGACGGTGATCCTCGGGGTGCTCGCGGTCGCCGTGCTGGCGCTCGGCCTCTACCCGGCGCCGCTGGTCGACGTGATGCACGCCAGCGTCGACAACCTGATCCAGCACGTCCTCCAGTCGAAGCTCTGAGCCAACGCCCAGCCGGCCACAGGAACCGACGATGAGTTTCCAGATACCCGCCTTCGCCCCGGCGCTGCCCGAGATCATCGTGCTGACGATGGCCAGCGCGATCCTGGTGATCGACCTCTACCTGCCGGAGGAGCGGCGCAGCCTCTCCTACGCGCTGACCCAGCTGACCCTGGTGGTCGCCGCGCTGGCGACGCTCGGCGGGATGCCGGCCGAGCCGGTGCTGACCTTCTCCGGCACCTTCGTCCGCGACGCCATGGGCGACATCCTCAAGGCGTTCATCTACCTGGTCGCCGCCGGCGTGTTCCTCTACTCGAAGGAGTACCTGCGGCTGCGCAAGCTGTTCACCGGCGAGTTCCACGTGATCGGCCTGTTCGGCGTGCTCGGCATGATGGTGATGGTCTCGGCGCACAGCCTGCTGACCGTCTACCTCGGCCTCGAGCTGCTGTCGCTGGCGCTCTACGCGCTGGTCGCCTACGACCGCGACTCGCTGCCGGCGACCGAGGCGGCGATGAAGTACTTCGTGCTCGGCGCGCTCGCCTCCGGCCTGCTGCTCTACGGCATGTCGATGCTCTACGGCGCGTCCGGGACCCTCGACCTGGCCCTGCTCGGCGAGCGCCTGGTCGCCGGCAGCCGCGAGCCGGTGCTGGTGTTCGGTCTCGCCTTCGTCGTCGCCGGGCTGGCGTTCAAGCTCGGCGCGGTGCCGTTCCACATGTACCTGCCCGACGTCTACCACGGCGCCCCGACCGCGGTGACGCTGTACATCGGCACGGCGCCGAAGCTGGCGGCCTTCGCGCTGGTGATGCGCGTGCTGGTCGAGGGCCTCGGCGGCCTGCATGCCGACTGGCAGCAGATGCTGATGGTGCTCGCGGTGCTGTCGCTCGGTCTCGGCAACGTGGTCGCGATCGCGCAGACCAACCTGAAGCGGATGCTCGCCTACTCGACCATCTCGCACGTCGGTTTCATCCTGCTCGGGATCCTGGCCGCGACCCCCGACGGCTACGCCTCGTCGATGTTCTACGCGATCACCTACGCGCTGATGGCACTGGGCGGCTTCGGCATGATCCTGCTGCTGTCGCGCCAGGGCTTCGAGGCCGACAACCTCGAGGACTTCCGCGGCCTCAACGAGCGCAGCCCGTGGTTCGCGTTCATGATGCTGCTGCTGATGTTCTCGATGGCCGGCGTGCCGCCGACGGTCGGCTTCTACGCCAAGCTGTCGGTGCTGCAGGCGGTGATCGAGGTCGACCTGCTGTGGCTGGCGCTGGTCGCGGTGCTGTTCTCGGTGATCGGCGCGTTCTACTACCTGCGCGTGATCAAGCTGATGTACTTCGACGCGCCGGCCGACACCGCGGCGCTCTCGGGGGCGGCCGACCTGCGCCTGGTGCTGTCGCTGAACGGGCTGGCGATCCTGCTGCTGGGGCTGTTTCCCGGCAGCCTGATGGCGCTCTGCCTGGGCGCGATGGGCTGAAGCGCGGGCGCGCCCCGCGGTGTTGTAAACGGCGCATCACGCCGTTACAATGCGCGCTCGTTGTTGCGGGGTGGAGCAGTCCGGTAGCTCGTCGGGCTCATAACCCGAAGGTCGTAGGTTCGAATCCTACCCCCGCTACCAGTTACTACGGTGGAACCGAAAAGCCCCGTCTCGACGGGGCTTTTTATTAGGCGCCGCGGCCCACCAGGGACGCGGGTAGCACGGGAAGCGGGCCATCGGCCCCTTTTTTGTTTGCGCGGGAGTCGATGCGCCAGGCCCCTGACAAGCTGCGCCAGCTGATCGAGCCGGTCATCGAGGGCCTCGGTTACGAGGCGGTCGGCGTCGTCTACCTGGCGCAGGGGCGGCACGGGCTGCTGCGGATCTACATCGACCGGCCCGACGGCATCACGCTCGACGACTGCGAGCGGGTCAGCCACCAGGTCAGCGGGGTCCTCGACGTCGCGGACCCGATCGGCGACCAGTACACCCTCGAGGTGTCGTCGCCGGGCATCGACCGGCCGCTGTTCCGGATCGGCGATTTCGCCCGCTTCGCCGGCCAGCGGGTCAAGCTGCGGCTCGCCGGTCGCGGCCGGGAGCGCAGCCGCTACACCGGCACGCTGCTGGGCGTGGCGGGCGACGAGGTGAGTGTCGAGGTGGACGGCGAGACCGTCCGCGTCGCTTTCGACGATATCGAGCAGGCGCAGCTGGTCGGCGAGGTCCGGCCACGGCGCGCGAAGAGCGGGGAGTCCGAGGGATGAGCAAGGAGATACTGTTGGTCGTCGACGCCGTCTCGCACGAGAAGGGCGTCGAGAAGTCGATCATCTTCGAGGCGATCGAGGCGGCGCTGGCCTCGGCGACGCGCAAGAAGCACGGCGGCGACATCGACGTGCGCGTGGCGATCGATCGCCTGACCGGGGAGTACTCCACCTTCCGCCGCTGGGAAGCGGTCGGCCACGAGCCCGACCCCGAGACCGGCGAGGTGCCCGAGGAGCTGGAGTTCCCGGAGCGCCAGCTGTGGGTCGAGGACGCCGTCAAGCAGCAGCCCGGGCTGGCCGCCGGCGGCTTCGTCGAGGAGCCGATGCCCTCGGTCGAGTTCGGGCGCATCGCCGCGCAGACCGCCAAGCAGGTGATCGTGCAGAAGGTGCGCGAGGCCGAGCGCGCGCAGATCGTCGAGGCCTACAGCGGCCGCGAGGGCGAGCTGGTCAGCGGCGTGGTCAAGCGGGTCGAGCGCGGCAACGTCTACATCGACCTCGGGGGCAACGCCGAGGCGGTGATCTACCGCGAGGAGATGATCCCGCGCGAGGCGGTGCGCGGTGGCGACCGCATCCGCGGCTACCTGCGCGAGGTGCGCTCCGAGCCGCGCGGGCCGCAGCTGTTCGTCAGCCGCACCGCGCCGGAGCTGCTGACCGCGCTGTTCACCCTCGAGGTGCCGGAGATCGGCGAGGGGCTGATCGACATCATGGGCGCCGCGCGCGACCCCGGCTCGCGCGCGAAGATCGCGGTGCGCTCGAACGACCCGCGCTTCGACCCGGTCGGCGCCTGCGTCGGCATGCGCGGCTCGCGGGTGCAGGCGGTCTCGAACGAACTCGCCGGCGAGCGCGTGGACATCATCCCGTGGGACGAGAACCCGGCGCAGTACGTGATCAACGCC
>DATCZX010000021.1:0-6941 GCA_036525695.1 Gammaproteobacteria bacterium
CAGCTCGGCGGCGTGGAAGTCGGCGTCGGGGTCGAGCTGGAAGTGCGCGGTCGGCACCACGTCGCCGTTCAGCAGCGCGGTGCTGCGCCCGGCATCCACGCAGCGCAGCGCGTCGGCGCTGCCGGCGACCACCAGGTCGCAGCCGAGCAGCAGGTCCGCCTCGCCGGGGCCGAGGCGCGCCGCGCGGCTGTCGTCGGCGGCGTGGCCGAGGCGCAGGTGGCTGAACACCGCGCCGTTCTTCTGCGCCAGCCCGGTCAGGTCGAACACCTGGCTGGGCCGGCCGTCGAGGTGCGCGGCCATCGCCAGCAGCGCGCCGACGGTGACCACGCCGGTGCCGCCGATGCCGGTGACCAGCACGTTGGCGTGGTCCGCGGCCGGGGCCGGGGCCGGGAGGCCGGCGTGGAGGTCGGGCGGCAACGCGGCGGCGACCGGGCGCCGGCGCTGCCCCCCCTCGACGGTGACCAGCGCCGGGCAGAGCCCGCGCAGGCAGCTGTAGTCCTTGTTGCAGACCGACTGGTCGATCGCGCGCTTGCGCCCGAGCGCGGTCTCGCGCGGCACGATGGCGACGCAGTTGGCCTGCACCGAGCAGTCGCCGCAGCCCTCGCAGACGCGGTGGTTGATCACCACGCGGCGCTCCGGCTCGGCCAGCAGGCCGCGCTTGCGCCGGCGCCGCTTCTCGGTGGCGCAGGCCTGGTCGTAGACCAGCACGCTGGTCCCGGGGACGCTGCGCAGCTCGCGCTGCACGCTGTCGAGGCGGTCGCGGTGGAACACCTCGACCCCGGCCGGCAGCTCCAGCCCGCCGTGGTACTTGGTGACGTCGTCGCTGACCACGACCACGCGCGCGACCTTTTCCGCCAGCACCTGGCGGGCGATGTCGGCGACGCTGAAGCCGCCCTCGACCGGCTGGCCGCCGGTCATCGCCACGGCGTCGTTGTAGAGCAGCTTGTAGGTCAGGTTGACGCCGGAGGCGACCGCGGCGCGGATCGCCAGCAGCCCGGAATGGGCGTAGGTGCCGTCACCGAGGTTCTGGAACGCGTGCGGCGTGCTGGTGAACGGCGCGATGCCGGTCCACTGCGCCCCCTCGCCGCCCATCTGCGTCGGCGGCAGGGTGTCGCGGTCCATCCACAGCGCCATGGTGTGGCAGCCGATGCCGGAGAGCGCCACGCTGCCGGCCGGCACCCGCGTCGAGGTGTTGTGCGGGCAACCGGCGCAGAAGTAGGGCAGGCGCACGCGCGGCGGCGGTGACGACTGCGCGGCGGCGCGCCGCTCGAGCGCTTCCAGGCCCGGGCGCCAGGCGGCGGGATCGATGCCCAGCGCGGCGAGGCGCCCGGCGAGCACCCGCGCCAGCCGCTCCGGGTCGAGCTGGCCGTGCGCCGGCAGCAGCGGGGCGCCGTCGGCGTCGCGCTTGCCGAGCAGCCGCGGGCGCTCGCCGGCGGGCAGGTTGAACAGCGCGCTGGCCACCTGCTGCTCGAGGAACGGCAGCTTCTCCTCGACCACCAGCAGCTCCTCGGCGCCGCGGGCGAACTGCTGCAGCACGGTCGGTTCCAGCGGCCAGATCAGCCGCGGCCGGTACAGCGCGATACCCAGCTCCGCGGCGCGCGCCTCGTCGAGGCCGAGCAGGGCCAGGGCGTGGCGCAGGTCGACCGCGGCCTTGCCGGCGCTGACCAGCGCGAGGCGCGCACCCGGCCGGCCGAACTCGACCCGGTCGAGGCGGTTGGCGCGGGCGAAGGCGTGCACCGCCGGCAGGCGGTAATCCATCAGCCGCGCCTCCTCGCCGAGCGGGTCGAACACCGGGCGCCCGTGCAGCCCCTCGGGCGGCAGCGCCAGCCCGTCGGGCAGGACGACCGGCACGCGCGCGGCGTGGTCGGCGTCGGCCGTCGCGGTGGTCTCCAGCGTCTCGTTCAGGCACTTCAGCCCGACCCAGGTGCCGGCGCAGCGCGACAGCGCCCAGCCGTACAGGCCGAGGTCGAGGATCTCCTGCACCGTCGCCGGGTAGAGCACCGGCACCCCCCAGGCGGCGAGGTTCGGCTCGCTCTGGTGGGCGATGGTCGAGGACTTGGCGCCGTGGTCGTCGCCGAACGCCATCAGCACGCCGCCGTGGCGCGCGGTGCCCTGGCGGTGGGCGTGCTTGACCGGGTCGCCGCTGCGCTCGACGCCCGGTCCCTTGCCGTACCAGAGCGCGTAAACCCCGTCGACGCGTGCCCCGGGCAGCGCCGGGGCCTGCTGCGTGCCCCAGATCGCGGTCGCGGCGAGGTCCTCGTTGACCCCCGGCTGGAACACCACGCGGGCCTGCTCGAGCAGGTCGCCGGCCCCCCACAGCTGCTGGTCGAGGCCGCCGATCGGCGAGCCGCGGTAGCCGGAGACGAAACCGGCGGTGTTGAGCCCCGCGGCGGTGTCGCGGCGCTGCTGCACCAGCAGCAGCCGGACCAGCGCCTGGGTGCCGTTGAGCAGGATCGGCCCGCGCTCGGCCAGGTAGCGGTCGCGCAGCGAAACCGCGGTGCCTGGGAGCTCGCCCGGGACGGGGCCGTCACCGGGCTGCGGGATCTCTGCGCGCTGTTCCAAGGGGGGCTCCGGGTGGGGTCCCGGGGAGCATAGCAGAGCCCTCGCTGTCCCTACCGGACGCTTGGTGGGCCCTCTCGGCGGTGCTACCATGCTGCACTGCAATATTTTTTCCAGGGGACGGGGGCGGGCCGCGGACTGGGGCCGACTGCTTCCCACGACAGCAACGCAATCCAGGGGTACACATGGAACTGCAACAGAAGGTAATCGCCATCACCGGCGCGGGCCGCGGGCTCGGTCGCGCGATGGCCGTCCAGTTCGCCGAGCGCGGCGCCAAGCTGGCGCTGATCGACCTCGACCAGCAGGGGCTCGACGTCACCGCCAGCCTGTGCGAGGAGGTCGGCACCCAGGCCCGCACCTACGTCGCCAACGTCGCCGACGAGCAGTCGGTGGCGCAGTGCTTCGCCAAGATCGCCGCCGACTTCGGCGCGCTGCACGGGCTGGTCAACAACGCCGGCTTCACCCGCGATGGCCTGTTCGTCAAGGTCAAGGACGGCAAGGTGGTCAAGAAGATGACCCTGGAGCAGTGGCAGCAGGTGGTCGACGTCAACCTGACCGGCACCTTCCTGTGCGGCCGCGAGGCGGCCACGCAGATGATCGAGACCGGCTCGCAGGGGGTGATCGTCAACATCTCCAGCATCTCGCGCCACGGCAACATGGGGCAGACCAACTACACCGCGACCAAGGCCGGGGTGCAGGCGATGGCCGTCACCTGGGCCAAGGAGCTGGCGCGCTACGGGATCCGCGCGGCGGCGATCGCCCCGGGCTACATCGGCACCGAGATGGTGATGAGCATGAAGCCGGAGGCGCGCGAGAAGATCTCGAGCATGATCCCGGCGCAGCGCCTCGGCAAGCCCGAGGAGGTGGCCAAGACCGCGGTGTTCATCTTCGAGAACGACTACATCAACGGCCGCTGCCTCGAGGTCGACGGCGCGCTGCGCGTCTAGCGCTCGCGCCACCCGCGCCCCGCGCCGGCGTGGCGCGGGAGCGGCGCGGCTAGCGCAGGCAGACCTTGCGCACCTGCTGGATGTCCGTGAGGCCCTGCAGGACCTTGTCGATGCCGTCCTGCTTCAGCGTGCGCATGCCCTCCTTGAGCGCCGTGGCCAGCATCCGCGCGGCCGGCTCGCGGGCGACGATCTGCTGGTGCAACGCCGGGCTGATCTCGAGCACCTCGTGGATGCCGATGCGCCCGCGGTAGCCGGTGTTGCCGCACTCCGCGCAGCCGGTCGCGTGGCCGAGCAGCAGCTCGCGACCACGCCGCGCATGGCCCCGGGTCCACGCCTCGAGCTGCTCGTCCCTGAGACGGGCCGCGCCCTTGCGCGAGACCCGTGCCGCCAGCAGCTCGGCGTTGTACTCGTCGGCCAGGGCCTCGAGTTCCGCCGGCGTGGCCGGTTCCAGCCGGCGGCAGGCCGGGCACAGCAGGCGCGCCAGCCGCTGCGCGACGACACCGAGCATCGCGTCGGCGAAGATGTACGGCGCGACCCCCATTTCGAGCAGCCGGGTGACCGACTCGGGGGCGTTGTTGGTGTGCAGCGTCGACAGCACCAGGTGGCCGGTCAGCGACGCCTCGAGCGCGATCTGCACGGTCTCGTGGTCACGCATCTCGCCGACCATGATCACGTCCGGGTCGGCGCGCAGGAACGCGCGCAGCGCGCTGGCGAAGGTCAGCCCGATCTTCGGGTTGACCTGCACCTGGCGCAGGCCGATCTGCGTGATCTCGACCGGGTCCTCCGCGGTCCAGATCTTGCGATCCTCGGTGTTCAGCTCCTTCAGCAGCGAGTGCAGCGTGGTCGTCTTGCCGCTGCCCGTCGGCCCGGCGACCAGCAGCATGCCGTAGGGCTTGGCCACCAGCCGCTGCAGTGCGGCCAGGTTCGCCGCGGTCATGCCCAGCCGGTTGAGGCTCATCGGCTCGCCGCCGCCGAGCAGGCGGATCACCACGTCCTCCTGGCCGCCGACCGTGGGCAGCGTGGCGACGCGCAGCTCGACGTCGAGCGAGCCGAAACGCTCGAACTCGATCTTGCCGTCCTGCGGCCGGCGGTGTTCGGAGACGTCGAGCCCGGCCATCACCTTGATCCGCGCGACGATCGCGTTGCGCAGCCGCGCCGGGACCTCGTAGTAGGGCAGCATCACGCCGTCGCGGCGGATCCGGATCATGGTCTTCTGCTTGCGCCCGCTCGGCTCGATGTGCACGTCCGACGCGCCCTGGTGGAACGCGTCGACGATCACCTTGTTGATCAGCTTGACGATCAGGTTGTCGGCCGCCGTGACGTCCTCGCCGATGCTCTCCTCGGCGAACGCGGTCGCGGCGTAGTCCTCGAGCGCGGCGCTGTCGATGTTCCGCCGGCCGTAGACCACCGGGATCATCTCGCGGATCTCCTCCTCGGGGGCCATCACCGGCTCGATGTACAGGTTGGTGTGGAAGCGCAGCGCGTCGAGCGCGTCCCAGTCCATCGGGTTGTCCAGCGCGACCACCAGCTTCGACTCGAACATGTACAGCGGCAGCAGGTTGTAGCGCCGCGCCAGCTGTTCCGGCACCAGGCGCACCGCCTCCATGTCGATGTCGAAACGGTGCAGGTCGACGAACGGGATGCCCATCTTCCTGACCAGGCTGCGCTGGATGTCGGCCTTGCTCAGCACGCCCATCTTCACCAGCATCTCGCCGAGCGGGAGCTTGCGCTGCTTGCGCTGCTCCTTCAGCGCCGTGTGCAGCTGCTGCTCCGTGATCATGTGCTCGCCGACCAGGATCTCGCCGAGCTTGAAGTTCGGCGCGCTCTGCTGGCGTTGCAGCGCGCGCTCGAGTTCCATCACCGTGACCACCGCCTTGGTGCGCAGGTAGTCGCCGAGCGGGCGGCACTGCTCGGCCTGCTGGCCCTGCAGGGCCTGGTCGAGCTGCTCCTCGCTGAGCAGCTGCTGGTCGACCAGCAGGCGGCCGATGCGCTCCCCGATCTGCTGCTCGGCGATCGCCTCGTTGGGGATGAAGGTGCAGGTGAAGTGGGTCGCCGACTGGGCCGGGAACAGGAACAGGCCCTGGCGCACCGGGCGCGAGCCCCAGGTCTCGCCCTCGAGCACGTCGCCGTCGACGAAGCTGATGCGGAACTGCTGCTTGGTCTCCGCCAGCAGCAGCGCCTCCTGCCGGTCACCCTGCGGCAGGCTGGCGCGCAGCCAGAGCCTGAGCTCGGGCAGGTTGACCATCTTCACCGAGGCCAGGTCGACCAGCAGCAGCTCCCCCGACGCCTCCGCGCGCAGCTGCAGCGTGCCGCCTTCCGGGTCGTACGCCTGCAGTTCTCCGAGCAGCTTGTCGCCGTCCGGGCGGATCACCACCACGCGCTCGCCGACGCGCACCGCGTTCTCCGGGCGCTGGGCGCACATCGGCGGTTGCGGCAGGGCGATCTCGTCGCCCGTGACCGTCGCGCCGACGCCGTGGGGTTCGCTCAACATGCGCTTGTTCTAACAGTTTTTGAGCGCCGCGGCACCCGTGCCGTGCCCGTGCTAGGCTCCCCGGCATGGACGAGGGAGAAAAGCCAGGAGGGACGCCCAGCGGCTGGCCCCGGCTGGTGAACGCGACCCGCTACTCGCTGGCCGGGCTGCGCGCGGCGTGGCGGCACGAGGAGGCGTTTCGCCTCGAGCTGCTGCTCTGCGTGCCGCTGGTCCCGCTCGGCCTGTGGCTCGGCGCGAACGGCGTCGAGCGCGCGCTGCTGCTCGGCAGCCTCGGCCTGGTGCTGGTGACCGAGCTGGTCAACTCGGCGGTCGAGGCGACGGTCGACCGCTTCGGCGCGGAGCGCCACCCGCTGGCCGGGCGGGCCAAGGACACCGCCTCCGCCGCGGTGCTGGTCGCGCTGCTCTGCGTGGGCCTGACCTGGGCCCTGGTCCTGCTCGGCTAGCCGATGCCGCTGCAGGCGCTGGTCTGGGACGTCGACGGCACGCTCGTCGAGAACGAGGAGCTGCACCGCGCCGCGTTCAACGCCGCGTTCGCCGCCGCAGGCCTGCCGTGGCACTGGGACCCCGAGCGCTACCGCGGCCTGCTGCAGGTCGCCGGCGGGCGCGAGCGGATCGCCCACTTCGTCGCCGGCGAGGACCCCGCACGGGCCCGCACGCGCGGCTTCGGCGCCTTCCTGCGCGAGCTGCACGCCGACAAGACCCGCCGCTACGGGGAACTGCTGGCGCGCGGCGACCTCCGGCCGCGCCCGGGGGTGCTCCGGCTGATCGCCGCGGCGCGCGCCGCGGGCCTGCGCCAGGCGATCGCCACCAGCACGCGCCGGGTCAACGTCGACCGGCTGCTCGGCCGCTTGCTCGGCGCGCGGCTCAGCGCGGCCTTCTCGGTGATCGCCAGCGGCGACCAGGTGGCGGCGATGAAGCCGGCCCCCGATCTCTACCGCGTCGCG
>DATCZX010000022.1:0-5946 GCA_036525695.1 Gammaproteobacteria bacterium
AAGCTTGGTCTCCCGGGCTGACCACCAGCCTCACAGGAGTCTCTCCATGAGCAAGTTGATCCCCAGACAGCCCGTTCCCGACCTCGAAGTGCCGTTGCTCCGTGGCGGTCAGTGGCGCCTCGCCGACCAGCGGCCGGAGAACTTCACGCTGATCTGCTTCTACCGCGGCATGCACTGCCCGATCTGCCGGACCTACGTTAAGGAGCTCGACCGCCTGGTGGGCGACTTCACCGAGCGCGGCATCGGCGTCGTCGCGGTCAGCAGCGACACCCGGGAACGGGCGGAGCAGACGGTCGCCGACTGGGGCCTGGAGACCCTCGACGTGGGCTACGGCCTGGCGATCGAGAAGGCACGCGAGTGGGGCCTCTACGTCTCCACCAGCCGCGGCAAGACCTCGCTCGGGATCGAGGAGCCGGCGATCTTCAGCGAACCGGGGGTGTTCGTGGTGCGCCCCGACGGGACGCTGTACATGGCCTCGGTCAACACGATGCCGTTCGCGCGCACCCACTTCAAGGAGATCCTCGGCGCGTTCGACTTCATCCTGAAGAACGACTACCCGGCGCGCGGCGAGGCCTGAGCCGCCGGGGGTCCCCGTTCGCAGATGCGCCGCGCGCTCGACCGGCATCGCCGCCGGCTGCTGGCGGGGCTCGGCGGCGCGGCGCTGCTGGCCGGCCCCGGGCTGCTCCGCGCCCGCCCGCCGCGTGCCGGGCTGGGGCCGCCCGACGCGCTGGGCCTGCGCCTGCCCCCCGCTTTCAGCGCCCGCGTGGTCGCGCGGAGCGGCGTCGAGCCGGTGCCCGGCTGCGGCTACCCGTGGCACGCCGCGCCCGACGGCGGCGGCTGCTTCGCCGGCGCCGACGGCGGCTGGATCTACGTCTCCAACTGCGAGCTGAAGGCCCCGGCCGGCGGCGTCGGTGCGCTGCGCTTCGACGCCTCGGGCGCGCCCGTCGACGCCTACCCGCTGCTCCGTGGCAGCGCGCGCAACTGCGCCGGCGCGGTGACCCCGTGGGGCACCTGGCTGTCGTGCGAGGAGGTCCCTGACGGGCGCGTCTGGGAGTGCGACCCGCACGGGCGCGAAGCGGCGCGGCCGCGCGACGCGCTCGGCCGCTTCGCCCACGAGGGCGCCGCCGTCGACCCGGCGACGGCGACCGTCTACCTGACCGAGGACGTCAGCGACGGCGCGCTCTACCGGTTCCGCCCGGCCGCGCGCGATGCCGGCGGCCGGGCCGACCTCGAGCGCGGCGTGCTGGAGGTCGCGCTGGCCGTTCCGGGCCAGGCCGCGCTGGCCTGGCGGGCGCTGCCCGACCCGGCCGGGACGACGGCGCCGACCCGCCACCAGCTCCCCGGCACCGCCCGCTTCGCTGGCGGCGAGGGCGTCGCCTGGCTCGACGGCACCCTCTACTTCAGCACCAAGGGCGACGACCGCGTCTGGGCCTATCGGCCGGACAGCGGCCGGCTGCGCGTGCTCTACGACGGCCGCGCCGAGCCGCGCGGCGAGCTGCGCGGGGTCGACAACCTCGCGGTCACGCCGTGGGGCGGTCTCGCGGTCGCCGAGGATGGCGACGACATGCAACTGGTCGCGCTGGAGCTCGACGGCACCACCTGGCCGCTGCTGCAACTGCTCGGCCACGCCCGTTCCGAGCTCGCCGGCCCGGCCTTCAGCCCGGACGGCCGGCGGCTCTACCTGAGCGCGCAGCGCGGTGCCGACGGCGACCCGCGGCACGGTTTCACCGTCGAGGTCAGCGGGCCGTTCGCCGGCGGCCCGGTGCGCGGGTAAGGCAAAACGCTTACGTGGTCATACGAATTGCCGCGGCACGCCGCATGGACGAAGCTCTGCCCATGGAGAAGTACGTCGATCCCGAGGTCATCCCGCTGGTGCTGCTGTTCGGCGTGTTCGCCCTGCTCGGCGCCGCCCTGGGAGTGCTGCTCTAGTCGCGTAGCTCCTGTACACATCCTCCATCCCCATTGGCCCGCACCCCCGCGGGCTTCTTTTTTTCGCCCCGCTGGCCGCGGTTGCCCGGCGCCCGGGCCTGCTTGTACTGTGTGGGCCTGAGGGCAGGGGCTGCACGCCACAGCGGGACGGTCCCCGCCTGACCTGATCAGCCTCCAATGGGCGTCGCCGACGTCCCGCCGGGCCCGTTGCCAAGCATGACGCCAGCCGACCCACACGCCAGCTTCGACCCTGCCGACCCGGCCAAGGCGCCTTGGGTGTGGGCGCGGATCAGCCTGGCGCTGCGCCTGGTCGATGGCCTGGACCAGCTCGAGCACGACCTGCGCAGCCCGCTGCAGTCGCTGCTGATGGCGGTCGAACTGCTCGACCGCGGCAGCGGCGGCGGGGCACGGCGGCTGATCGACGGCGCCACCGAGCGGGTCGAGCGGGTGCTCGGCGGCCTCGATTTTCCCGACTACGGCCGGGTCGAGCCGGAGCCGCTGTCGCTGCGCGAGGTGGTCGAGGCGGTGGTGCGCTTCTGGCCGGTCCGGCGCGCGCTGGGTCCGCTCGTGCCGGCACTCGACCTGCCCGCGTCGCTGCCGGCGGTGCGCTGCAGCGATGCCGCGCTGCGCGTGGCGCTGGTGCAGCTGCTGTGCAATGCCGGCGAGGCGCTGGCAGGCGCGCAGCAGCCGCAGCTGTGGGTCACCGCGCGGCGGCTCGGCGAGGTGGTCAGGCTGGAGCTGCGCGACAACGGTCCGGGGATCGCGCCCGCCGACCGCGGGCGGGTGTTCGACTGGTTCTACACCACCCGCACGGCGCCGGAACGGCTCGGCCTCGGCCTCGGGCTGGCGCGCGAGCTGCTCCAGCGCAGCGGTGCGCGGGTCAGCGTCGGCGAGGTCGGGGAGGGGGGCAGCGGCGCGGTGCTGGTGCTGGAGCTGCCCGCGCTGGGCTGAAACGGGGGCTCAGCCCGGCCGCTCGAGCGCGGCCAGCGCCGTGGTCAGCGCCGCGCTGAGCCGCAGCGAGTCGACCGGCTTGCGCAACACCGAGCAGTGCGCCATCCGCGTCTCGCGGATGCGCGCCTCCGAGGTGTCGCCGGTCATGAACACCACCGGCACATCGCGGCCGAGCAGTTCGCGCACCCTGGCCACCACCTCGGCGCCGTTGTGTGCGCCGGGCAGGCGGAAGTCGGAGAGGATCACGTCGGGGTCGACCCCCTGCTCGAGCACCGCGCGGAAGGCGTGCTCGCCGTTCTCGGCGCAGTGCACCACGTAGCCGTCGAGGTCGAGGATCAGCCGCGTGGCCTCGCGCAGGTCGGGGTCGTCCTCGATGAACAGCACCCGGCGCGAGGAGCCCGCGGCCGGCTCCCGGACCGGTTCCCAGGCCCCTTGCGAGGTCGCCGCGACACGCTCCTCGTGCGGCACCTCGAGCGCGAACACGCTGCCGCGGCCGGGGGTCGAGACCACGCTCACCGGGTGTTCCAGCAGGGCCGCCAGCCGGCGCACGATCGACAGCCCGAGGCCCAGCCCCTGGTTGCGCGCGCGCTCGGCGTTGCCGATCTGCACGTACTCGTCGAAGATCCGCTCCAGCGCCTCGGCCGGAATGCCGGGGCCGCTGTCCCACACCTCGATGCGCAGGTTGGCGCCGTGGCGGCGGCAGCCGACCAGCACCTTGCCGCGCTCGGTGTGGCGCACCGCGTTGGCCAGCAGGTTGCCGACGATCCGGCCGAGCAGGCCGCGGTCGCTGCGCACCTGGTAGCGCGAGCTGACCAGTTTCAGCTCCAGCCCCTTGGCCTCGGCCTGCGGCTGCGCGTCGGCGACCAGCGCCTGCAGCAGCTCGTCGACCGCGAAGGTGGCGATCTCCGGCTGCACCTGGCCCATGTCCAGCCGGGCGATGTCGAGCAGCGCGTCGAGGATCTCGGCCAGGCTGCCCACCGCGCGGCCCATGCGCGAGGTGACCTCCTGGTGCAGCCCTGCCTCGATGCTGCGCGGCAGCGCGTCGAGGTACATGCGCAGGGTCTGCAGCGGCTGGCGCAGGTCGTGGCTGGCGGCGGCGAGGAAGTGCGACTTCGACGCGTTGGCCTGCTCGGCGGCCTCCTTGGCCTGGCGCAGCGCGCGCTCCGCGGTGACCCGCGCGGTGGTGTCGCGCAGCGCGGCGGCGACCAGCGACCCCTCCCGGGTCTCGATCGGGCTCAGGCTGATCTCGACCGGGATCTCGCGCCCGTCGCGCGACAGCGCCAGCAGTTCCATGCCGGTGCCCATGGTGCGCGCGTGCGGGTTGGCGGCGAAGGTGCGCCGGTGGGCGACGTGGTAGCTGCGCAGCCGCTCCGGCAGCAGGCACTCGACCGGCCGGCCGACCAGCTCCGCCGGGGTGTAGTAGAGCAGCTCGGTGACCCGCGAGTTCGCCGCGCGGATCACGCCGTCGTGGCCGACGACGAGCATCGCGTCCGGGACCGACTCGAGGAACTGGGTGTAGGCGCGAAGGTCCGTCTGCTTGGTCACTGCTGGCCCGCTCCGGGGTTGGAGTACTTGAGCGAATTGGTAAGGTAATGGCGCACGAATCCTTTGTCCACTGTTCCCGCGTACAAGTTCCGTAGCTGGAGGGGGCCGCGGTGGCGTGCTAGCATCGTCGCCCCGCTGGATCGCGGGACGCGTCCCCCCGGCGGCGTCCGGGCGGCCGCCGGAGCGCCCGGGCGCGGAGCACCGGGCAGAGTTCGATGGTGACCCGTGCCGGTCCCCTCGCAACGGCAAGCTGTGAACCCCGTCAGGCCCGGAAGGGAGCAGCGGCAGCAGCGGAAGCGTGTGCCGGGGTGCGGCTGGTACGGGTTGCCGCCCTATCCAGGCAAGGCGGACGGCATTCCGATGAGCTACCAGGTCCTCGCCCGCAAGTGGCGGCCCCGCCGTTTCGCCGAGCTGGTCGGCCAGGAGCACGTGGTGCGCGCCCTGGTCAACGCCCTCGAGCAGCAGCGGCTGCACCACGCCTACCTGTTCACCGGCACCCGCGGCGTCGGCAAGACCACCGTCGCGCGGATCCTGGCCAAGGCGCTGAACTGCGAGTCCGGGGTCACCGCCGAGCCGTGCGGCGAGTGCGGCAACTGCCGCGAGATCGATGCCGGCCGCTTCATGGACCTGATCGAGGTCGACGCGGCCTCGCGCACCGGGGTCGACGACACCCGCGACCTGCTCGACAACGTCCAGTTCACCCCGGCCCGCGGCCGCTACAAGGTGTACCTGATCGACGAGGTGCACATGTTCTCGAAGAGCAGCTTCAACGCGCTGCTGAAGACCCTCGAGGAGCCGCCGCCGCACGTCAAGTTCCTGCTCGCGACCACCGACCCGCAGAAGCTGCCGGTCACCGTGCTCTCGCGCTGCCTGCAGTTCAACCTGAAGCGGCTGCCGCCCGAGGTCATCGGCGGCCAGCTGCGCCACATCCTCGACGCCGAGCAGGTCCCCTACCAGCCGCCGGCGCTGGAGCGGCTCGCGCGCGCCGCCGACGGCAGCATGCGCGACGGCCTGAGCCTGCTCGACCAGGCGATCGCCTTCGGCAACGGCCGGGTCGACGACGACGAGGTGCGCACGCTGCTCGGCGACGTCGGCGCCGACCAGGCCGGGCCGCTGCTCGAGGCGCTGGCCGACGGCGATGCCGGCCGCCTGCTCGGCATCGTCGCCACGCTGGCCGAGCAGACCCCCGACTTCGCCCGCCTGCTCGACGAGCTGCTGCGCCTGCTGCACCGGGTCGCGGTGACCCAGGTGCAGGCCGACGCCGACGGCCCCGAGCTGCCCGACCACGCCACCGTGGTCGACCTCGCCGGGCGCCTGCCGCCCGAGGACGTGCAGCTCTACTACCAGATCGCGCTGCTCGGCCGGCGCGACCTGGCGCTGGCGCCGGACCCGCGCCGCGGCTGCGAGATGACGCTGCTGCGGATGCACGCCTTCCGCCCGGATGACGCCGCGGCCGGCGGCACCGCGGCGCCGCCCGCGGGTGGCCGCCAGCGCCCCGCGCCGGCGCGCCCGGCGGCCCCG
>DATCZX010000023.1:0-10486 GCA_036525695.1 Gammaproteobacteria bacterium
TCTAGACGATGGGGACGTAGGACGTTCATCCGTCAGTAAATTGGTGGAGCTAGGCGGGATCGAACCGCCGACCTCTTGCATGCCATGCAAGCGCTCTCCCAGCTGAGCTATAGCCCCGGAAAGGTCGGGAACTTTACCGGCCGGACCGGTGGGTGTCAAGCGGCCGGCCCGGTGCCGAACAGCGTGCGGAAATTGGCCGTGGTGGCCTGCGCGATGCGCGCCACGGAGGCCTGTCGCAGCCCCGCGATGCACTCGGCGACGTGGCGCACGTAGGCCGGCTCGTTCGGCCGCCCGCGGTGCGGCACCGGTGCCAGGTACGGGGAGTCGGTCTCGACCAGCATGCGCTCGAGCGGCATCTTCTGCGCCACCTCGCGGATGTCGCGCGCGCTGTTGAAGGTGACGATGCCGGAGAACGACAGGTAGAAGCCGAGGTCGAGCGCCTGGCGCGCCATCGCCCAGGTGCCGCTGAAGCAGTGCATGACGCCGCCGATCTCGTCGGCATGCTCGCGGTGCAGCGTGCGCATGGTGTCGGTCCAGGCGTCGCGGCTGTGGATGATCAGCGGCTTGCCGCACTCGCGCGCGGCGTGGATGTGCCTGGCGAAGCGCTCGCGCTGCCAGGTCAGGTCGCCCTCGCTGCGGAAGTAGTCGAGGCCGGTCTCGCCGATCGCGACCACCCGGGGCAGCGCGGCCATCCGCACCAGGTCGTCGACCTCGGGCTCCTGGCAGTGGCGCTCGTTCGGGTGCACGCCGGCGGAGGCCGAGACCTCGGGGTACGGCTCGATCAGCCGCAGCATCCCCGGCAGCGCGTCGGTGCTGATCGACACGCAGAGCATGTGCCCGACCTGCTGCTGCCGCGCACGCGCCAGGTACGGCTCGAGCGAACCGTCGCTCGACTCGAGGTCGAGCATGTCGAGATGACAGTGGGAGTCAACCAGTTGCATGGCTCGGGAGATGCCCGGCGCGGGCTGCGCCGGGAATGGCTTTACATGGTGTGCGTGCCGCGGTCGGAACCGACCATGCCGGCCAGGTAGTTCTCGATCTTGTTGCGGGCGGCGCCGTTGTCCTGGTCGCTGAACTGGACCCCGATGCCGGTCGCGCGGTTGCCCTCCGCGCCCTTCGGCGTGATCCACACCACCTTGCCGGCCACCGGCAGCTTCTCGGCCTCGTCCATCAGCGTGATCAGCATGAACACCTCGTCACCGAGGTTGTAGGCCTTCTTGGTCGGCACGAACAGGCCGCCGTTCCTGACGTAGTTCATGTACGCGGCGTAGAGCGCGTGCTTGTCCTTGATGGTCAGCGACAGGATTCCCTGGCGCATGGGCATCGAGCCTTTCGGGTCGTTCATCTTCGCTCAGGCTCCTGGCCGCCGTGCCAGCGCGTCCCAGTCGAGCAGCAGCTGTTCGCACAGCAGCTGGGTGTTGACCTGGGTGTCGAGCAGACGGCGGCTTTCCTGCAGTTGGTCCAGGCGGTTGAATAGCTGGACTAAGTCTATCCGCTGCGCCAGTGGATGCAAACGTGCGGCGAGATCGGGGCTGTCGATGACCGCCTGCTCGCCGACGCTGGCGAGGCGCGCGAGGTCGACCATCCAGCCGGCCGCCCAGCGCAGGCGCTGCGCGGCGTCACCGGCCCAGGAGGCGGCGACGCTGAGCGGGTCGGCGCGCCCCTCGAGCACGCCGGCGAAGCCGTCGAAGGTGGCGGCGCGCGCGGCGACCGCGTCGCTGCCGGCCAGCTCGAGGGCCTGCAGCGGGCGCCCCTCGGCGAGCCCCAGCAGGCCGCCGGCGTCCTTCGCGGCGACCCCGCGGCCGGCCAGCCACGCCTCGGCCTGCGCGCGCGCCGGGACCGCGAAGCCGAGCACCTGGCAGCGGCTGCGCACCGTCGCCGGCAGCCGCCACGGGCGCGCCGCGACCAGGATCAGCACGGTGTTCGCGGTCGGTTCCTCGAGGGTCTTCAGCAGCGCGTTGGCGGCGGCCGGGACCAGCAGGTCGGCCGGCGCGAGGAGCGCGACCTTGTAGCGGCCGTACTGCGCGCTCAGCGACAGCGTGGCGATCATCTCGCGCACCTGGTCGATGCGCAGCGAGGTCGAATCGCTGCTCAGGGTCTTGCCGGCGAGCCGCTCGCCCTTCTGCAGCAGGCGCACGCGGGTGAAATCGGGGTGGCTGCCGGCGGCCAGCAGGCGGCAGCCGCGGCAGCTGCCGCAGGCATCGCCGTCGGCCGACGGCGTCTCGCACAGCAGCCGCGCGGCGAGACGCTCGGCGAAGGCCAGCTTGCCCAGCCCCTCGGCGCCGGCGAACAGCCACGCGTGCGGCACGCGGTCGCTGCCGAGCGCCGCCTGGGCCAGCGCCCACGGCGCGGCGTGCCACGGGTAGGTCTCAGCCGGGAAGGGCATCGAGTGCCTCGGCGATGCGGGCCTGGACCTCGGCCAGCGGCAGGCCGGCGTCGATCACCCGGAAGCGCTGCGGCTCGGCGGCGGCCCGCTCCAGGTAGCAGGCGCGGACCCGCGCGAAGAACGCCGCGGTCTCGGCCTCGAAGCGGTCGGCGGTGCCGCGCCGGCCGGCCCGGGCCAGGCCGTCGGCGACGTCGAGGTCGAGCAGCAGGGTCAGGTCGGGGCGCAGCTCGCCCTGCACCAGCGCCTCGAGCCGGGCGATGCGCTGCAGGTCGACGCCGCGGCCCCCGCCCTGGTAGGCGTAGGTGGCGTCGGTGAAGCGGTCGCAGACCACCCAGGTGCCGGCCGCCAGCGCCGGCCGGATCACCTGGGCGAGGTGCTCGGCACGGGCGGCAAACATCAGCAGCAGCTCGCTGTCGCCGGCCATGCCGCCGTCGCGATGGCCTAGCAGCAGGCCGCGGATCTCCTCGCCGAGCGGCGTGCCCCCGGGCTCGCGGGTGACCTGCACCCGGTGCCCGGCCGCGGCGACACGCTCGGCGACGAAGGCGAGGTTGGTCGACTTGCCGGCCCCCTCCCCGCCCTCGACGGTGATGAAGCGGCCGCGCGCGCTGCTGCTCATCGCTTGTCCTTTCCCCCGAGCTGGTAGCGCCGCACCGCGGCCGAGTGCTCGGCCAGCGTCGCGCTGAATTCGTGGCTGCCGTCGCCGCGGGCGACGAAGTACAGCGCCTGCCCCGCCGCCGGGTGCAGCACCGCCTCGATCGAGCCCGCCCCGGGCAGGGCGATCGGCGTCGGCGGCAACCCGTGGCGGGTGTAGCTATTGTACGGGCCGTCGGTGCGCAGGTCGCGGCGGCGCAGGTCGCCGTCGAAGCCGCTGCCGAGGCCGTAGATCACCGTCGGGTCGGCCTGCAGGCGCATGCCGCGCTCGAGCCGGCGCACGAACACCCCGGCGATCAGCGGTCGCTCCTCCGCCAGCGCGCTCTCCTTCTCGACGATCGAGGCCAGCACCAGCGCCTCGTACGGATCGGCGAACGGCAACCCCTCCGCGCGCTGCGCCCACGCCTGTTGCAGCACCTGTTCCATCTGCTCCAGGGCGCGGCGCAGGAACTCGACGTCGCTGGTGCCGCGCGGGAAGTGGTAGGTGCTGGGAAAGAGGCGCCCCTCGGGGTGCAGGCCAGGTCGTCCGAGCGCGGCCATCAGCGCATCGTCGTCGGCCTCCGGGTCGAGGGTCCGGCGCAGCACCGGGTCGGCACGCACGGCGGCCAGCGCCTGGTGGAAGGTCCAGCCCTCGACCAGCGTCAGCGCGTACTGGACCACGCGGCCGGAGCTGATCTGCGCGAGCAGCGCCGGCGGGGTCAGCCCGGGTTCGAGAAGGTACTCGCCGGCCTTGATCCCGGTGTCGAGGCCATTGAGCCGGCCGTACAGCACCAGCAGTTCCGGCGACGCCAGCAGGCCGCGCACGGCGAGGTCGTCGGAGACCTGGCGCAGCCCGGTGCCGCGGGATACCTCGACGCTGACGCCGTCGGCGGGAATCGCCAGCGGGGTGTGCAGGAACTGCTGGTAGTGCCAGCCGAACCAGGCCGCGACGGCCGCCAGCACGACGGCCAGCAGCAGCAGCGTGCGGAGCAGGAGCGCGCGCACGACCCCGCCGGGCTATCGACTGGAGCGGGCGCGGCGCTCAGGCAAGGCGGCGGAAGAGCAGTGAGCCGTTGGTCCCACCGAAGCCGAACGAGTTCGACAGCGCGACGTCGATCTTCATCTGGCGCGCCGTGTTCGGCACGTAGTCGAGGTCGCACTCGGGGTCCGGGTTCTCGAGGTTGATCGTCGGCGGCGCGACCTGGTCGGCGATCGCGAGGATGCTGAACAGCGCCTCGACCCCGCCGGCGGCACCGAGCAGGTGGCCGGTCATCGACTTCGTCGAGCTGACCGCGACGCGGCTGGCATGCGCGCCGAGCGCGTGCTTGACCGCCTCGGTCTCGGCCTTGTCACCGGCCGGGGTCGAGGTGCCGTGGGCGTTGATGTAGTCGACCTGGTCAGGATTGACCCCGGCGTCGCGCATCGCGTTCTGCATGCAGCGGCGCGCCCCCTCGCCGCCGTCCGGCGGCAGGGTCATGTGGTAGGCGTCGCCGCTCATGCCGTAACCGGCGAGCTCGGCGTAGATGCGCGCACCGCGGGCCTTCGCGTGCTCGTACTCCTCGAGCACCACCACGCCGGCGCCGTCGCCGAGGACGAAGCCGTCGCGCTCCAGGTCCCACGGCCGGCTGGCGCGCTCGGGATCGTCGTTGCGCGTCGACAGCGCGCGCGCCGCGGCGAAACCGCCCAGGCCGGTCGGGCAGGTGGCCATCTCGGCGCCGCCGGCGATCATCACGTCGGCGTCGCCGTAGCTGATGATGCGCCCGGCCTCGCCGATGTTGTGCGTGCCGGTGGTGCAGGCGGTGACGATGGCGATGTTCGGGCCCTTGAGCCCGAACTTGATCGACAGGTTGCCCGAGATCATGTTGATGATGCAGCTCGGCACGAAGAACGGCGAGATCCGTCGCGGTCCGTTGTCGACGAACGCCTGGTGCGTCTTCTCGATCCCCGGCAGGCCGCCGATGCCCGAGCCGATGGCCACGCCGATCCGTTCGGCGTTGGCCTCGGTCACCTCCAGCCCGGCATCCTCGAGCGCCTGGCAGGCGGCCGCGATGCCGTAGTGGATGAAGGTGTCCATCTTCTTGGCATCTTTGGGCGTGATGTAAGCGCTGACGTCGAAATCCTTGACCGTGCAGCCGAAGCGCACGGAGAAGTCGCTGACGTCGAACGACGTGATCGGGCCCGCGCCGCTACGGCCGGCGAGGATGTTCTGCCACGCCGTGGCGACGCTGTTGCCGACCGGCGACACGATGCCCAGACCGGTGACGACGACTCGTCTCTTGGTCACTGCGGTTACCTCTGCGAAGGCATGCGCCCGGGGTCAGGCGCTCAAACGGAAAGGCCGCAACCCCGGGTGCGGGTGGCGGCCTTTGACCCTGCGGAAGTCAGCCGAGGGTCTTCTGGATGTAGTCGATGGCCTGCTGGACCGTGGTGATCTTCTCGGCCTCGTCATCCGGGATCTCGCACTCGAACTCTTCCTCGAGGGCCATGACCAGCTCGACCGTATCGAGCGAATCCGCGCCCAGGTCGTCGACGAACGAGGCGTCGTCGGTCACTTCCTCTTCCTTGACGCCCAATTGCTCCACGACGATCTTCTTGACGCGTTCAGCGACGGTACTCATGGTCTTGTTGTCCTCCCAACTGGATTGGCGTTCCGGTGGTGAGCCCCCGGGTCGCGCTATTGTATTGAAATCCCGGGGACAGGGCCAGCGCCCCGGCATCCACCCCAAGCCCCCGGAAACCCTGGAAATTACTGGCAATATCCGGCGTCGGCCGAGCCGCGCCGGGAAGGCCTCACGGCATCAGCATGCCGCCGTTGACGTGCAGCGTCTCGCCGGTGATGTAGGCGGCCGCCGGCGAGCAGAGGAAACAGACCGCCGCGGCGACGTCCTCGGGACGGCCGAGACGGTTCAGCGGGATCTGCGCCAGCAGCATGTCGCGCTGCCCCTCGTCGAGCGCGCGCGTCATGTCGGTGTCGATGAATCCCGGGGCGACGGTGTTGACGGTGATGCCGCGCGCGCCGACCTCGCGCGCCAGCGACTTGGCAAAGCCGATGATCCCGGCCTTGGCCGCCGCGTAGTTGGTCTGCCCGGCGTTGCCCATCACGCCGACCACCGAGGCGATGCTGACGATGCGCCCGTGACGCGCCTTCATCATGCCGCGCAGCACCGCCTTGCTCATGCGGAAGACCGACGACAGGTTGGTGTTGATGATCGCGTCCCAGTCGGCGTCCTTCATCCGCATCAGCAGGCCGTCGCGGGTGATGCCGGCGTTGTTGACCAGGATCGACAGCGTGCCGAAGCGCGTCTCGACCTCCTTCAGGCAGGCCTCGACCGAGGCCGCGTCGCCGACGTCGAGCACCAGGCCGGCGCCGTCGATGCCGGCGTCGCTGAGCACCTGGTCGATCGCCTCCGCGCCCGCCGCGCTGGTCGCGGTGCCGACCACGCGGGCGCCGGCGGCGCCGAGGCCCAGCGCGATCGCCTGGCCGATGCCGCGGCTGGCGCCGGTGACCAGCGCGATCTCTCCCTGCAAGCTGCCTTCGCTCATGCCCAACCCTCCTCCAGTGCAACCCCGCGACCGCGGGCGGTGTTCAGAAACGGACCAGCGCCGAACCCCAGGTGAAGCCGCCGCCGAAGGCCTCGAGCAGCAGCAGTTCGCCGGGCTGGATGCGCCCGTCGCGGACCGCGGTGTCGAGCGCCAGCGGCACCGACGCGGCCGAGGTGTTGCCGTGCTCGGCGACGGTGTTGACCACGCGCTCCTCGGGCAGGCCGAGCTTGCGCCCGATCGCGGCGATGATGCGGTTGTTGGCCTGGTGCGGGATCAGCCAGTCGACGTCCTCGCGGGTCAGCCCGTTGCTCTCGAGGGTCTCGTCGACGATCCGGCTCAGCGTGGTGGTGGCGACCTTGAACACCTCCTTGCCGCGCATCCGCAGGTACGGGTCGCGGCCGTCCGCGTAGCCGCCGGAGATGCCCCCGGGCACCTGCAGCAGGTCGGCGTGCTTGCCGTCGGCGTGCAGGTGGGTCGACAGGATGCCGGGCTTGCTGTCGGCCTTCAGCACCACCGCGCCGGCACCGTCGCCGAACAGCACGCAGGTGTCGCGGTCCTTCCAGTCGATGATCCGCGACATGGTCTCCGCGCCGATCACCAGCGCGGTGGTCGCGGCGCCGGTGCGGATGAACTGGTCGGCCACGCCGAGCGCGTAGACGAAGCCGGTGCAGACCGCCTGCACGTCGAACGCGGCCGGGCCGTGGACGCCGAGGCGCGCCTGCAGCAGGCACGCGGTGCTCGGGAAGATCTGGTCGGCGGTGGTGGTGCCGACGACGATCAGGTCGAGGTCGCGCGGCGCCACGCCGGCGGCCTTCAGCGCGCGCCGCGCCGCCTTCTCGGCCAGGTCGCAGGTGGTCTCGCCGGGGGCCGCGATGCGCCGCTCGCGGATCCCGGTGCGCTCGCGGATCCACTGGTCGCTGGTCTCGACCATCTGCTCGATGTCGGCGTTGGTCAGCACCCGCTCGGGCAGGTAGCTGCCGGTGCCGACGATGCGCGCGTAGTTCATGCCTGGTGTCCCTTGTCCAGCAAGCGGCCGATCTCGCGGCCGATGGTCTGCGGCACGGCCTTGTCGATCTCGACCAGCGCGATGTCGATGGCGTTGCCGAAGGCGACCGCGTCGGCGCCGCCGTGACTCTTGATCACGATCCCCTGCAGCCCGAGCAGGCTGGCGCCGTTGTAGTGGCGCGGGTCGATCCGCTTGCTGAAGTCGCGCAGCACCGGCGCCGCGGCCAGCGCGACCAGCCGGGTCAGCGGGTTGCGCATGAACGCCTGGCGCATCGAGTGGCGGATCATCTTGGCCACGCCCTCGCTGGCCTTCAGCGCGACGTTGCCGACGAAGCCGTCGCAGACGATCAGGTCGACGCCGCCGGTGAAGATGCCGTCCCCCTCGACGTAGCCGACGTAGTTCAGCGGGCTGGCGTTGAGCAGCGCGTGGGCCTGCTTGACCTCGTCGATGCCCTTGATCTCCTCCTCGCCGATGTTCAGCAGCGCGACCCGCGGCCGCGGCAGGTTGTCCACCGCGGAGACCAGCGTCGACCCCATCACCGCCAGCTGGAACAGCTGGGTCGAGTCGAGGTTGACGTTGGCGCCGAGGTCGAGCATGTGGGTGTGGCCGCGGATCGACGGCATCGCCGAGATGATCGCCGGGCGGTCGATCCCGGGCAGGGTCTTCAGCACGAAGCGGGCGATCGCCATCAGCGCACCGGTGTTGCCGGCGCTGACGCAGGCGTCCGCCTGGCCGTCGCGCACCAGGTTGATGGCGACGCGCATCGACGAGTCTTTCTTGGTGCGCAGGGCGACGGCGGGGGACTCGTCCATGCCGACCTGCTGGGAGGCGTGCTGCAGCTGCAGGCGCGCGCCGAAGCGCTGGCACTCGGCAGTGCAGCGGGCGGCGAGCTGGGCCTCGTCGCCGACCAGGACCAGGTTCAGCTGCGGGTGCTTGTGCAGGGCCTGCAGCGCTGCCGGCACGACCACGTCGGGGCCGTGATCCCCGCCCATCGCGTCGAGGGCGACCCTCACCGTGCTGGCCACCGCGGTAACGGCTGTGACCGCGAGCGGTCGCCGGCCCGGCGGCCGGCGAGTGGGTGCCGGACCGTGCCCGGGGGCGGCCGCAAGGGATCAGTCTTCGTCGCGGTCCGCGACCACCTTGCGCCCGCGGTAGTAGCCGTCCGGGGTCACGTGGTGGCGCAGGTGGGTCTCGCCGGTGGTGCTGTCGGTGGACAGGTTCTTGTTGCTGAGCGCGTCGTGGGCGCGACGCATGTCACGCTTCGAACGGGTCTTGCGGTTCTGCTGAACGGCCATGCCTAGATCTCCTGCGAGCGACGCTCAGTTGCGTTGCCGCTTGTCTTTCAGTTGTTCCAGTACGCCGAACGGGTTCTCCCGTTCGATCCCTTCGCGCTGCCACTCCTGCAGCTCCCGGTTGCACGCCGGGTCGGGGTGCATGGCGACCAGCGGCAGCCCCAGCAGGATCTCGTCCTCGACCAGCTCGCGGGTGGCCAGCGGCCCGCCGTCGAGGTACAGCGGCTCGTACCCCTCGGGCAGTCGCTGCTCCTCGGCCCGGCTGGCAACCACCGCCAGCGCCACGCGGCAGTCGATCTGCCAGCGCAGCGGCTGCAGGCAGCGCTGGCAGGCCAGCTCGGCCTCGCCGACGATCTCGCCGCAGACGGTGCGCAGCCCGCCTGGCTGCCTCTCCAGGCGCAGGTTCACCGCGACCTCGACCCCGCCCGCGACCAGCTGGGCGCGCAACCGCGGCATCTCGTCGACGGCCAGGCGACCCGCGATCACGGCCTCCTTGCCGGCAAGGAGCAGCGGGTCCAGGAACTCCGGCAGCACCTCGCGCATAAGCCGGGCATTGTAATCTCGCGGCAATTCCGCTGTCAAAGCGGGGCGCCCCCTGCGCAGCCGGCCTAAGCAACTGAAGCAACGGCAGAAAACCGGTCTGCGCGAAGGCCCCGCAGGCGCCCCCGGAAGGCGCGGCGGCGCCGGTCAAGGCACCCGCAGGGCGGGCGGGGGCCGGCGCGGCCCCGGCTCAGCCGTCGCGACCGCAGCGGCGGTTGGCCGGCACGGCGACGTCGAGCAGCTTCGGCGGCGCCAGCTGCAGCGCGTTCAGCGCGGCGACGAAGCCGTCGCGGTCGCGCCCGGCGGTGAACTCGTTGCCCGCCCGCTCCTGGTCGATCGAGCTGACCCGGCGGCCGTGGTAGTCGTGCGCCGGGTAGACCAGGGACTCGCCGGGGAGCCGGTAGAGCTTGCCGGTCAGGCTCTGCCACAGCTTGCCGGCGTCGCCCTCCTGGAAGTCGGTGCGCCCGCAGCTGCCGATCAGCAGCGCGTCGCCGGTGAACACGCGGTCGCGCCACAGGTAGCTGGTGCAGCCGGAGGTGTGTCCCGGGGTGGCCAGCGCGCTGAGCCGCTCGGCGCCGAAGCGCAGCTCGTCGCCGTCGTCGAGCAGGCGGTCGGCGCACGCCAGGCCGCTGCCCGCACCGGCGACGATCGCCGCCCCGGTGGCGTCTGCCAGCGCACCCGCCGCGGTGACGTGGTCGGCGTGGACGTGGGTGTCGAGCACGCAGTGCAGCTCGAGGCCGAGCCCGGTGAGCAGCGCGAGGTCGCGCTCGAGCTGGTCGCGGACCGGGTCGATCAGCACCGCGGCACGGCTGCCGCGGCAGCCGAGCAGGTAGGTGTAGGTCGACGAGGCGGGGTCGAACAGCTGGCGGAACAGCGGCAGCAGGGCGTCGGGCATGGCCGGGTCACATGTTCGGGTAGTTCGGCCCGCCGCCACCCTCGGGCGCGACCCAGGTGATGTTCTGCGTCGGGTCCTTGATGTCGCAGGTCTTGCAGTGCACGCAGTTCTGCGCGCTGATGAGCAGCCGGTCGGCGCCGTCGGTGTTGACGAACTCGTACACGCCAGCCGGGCAATAGCGGCCCTCGGGGCCT
>DATCZX010000024.1:0-2845 GCA_036525695.1 Gammaproteobacteria bacterium
TCGGCAACCGCGCCCAGCTGCTGGTCGGCCAGGACGCCGCGTGGCTCGAGCTGGCCGGGCAGCTGGCGGCGCAGGACCCGCTCGCCGCGCGCGCGCTGCACGCCACGCTGGCGCAGACCAGCCTGCGCCCGGAGACCCGCCAGCAGGCCCACGACCGCTTCGCCCGGCTGCTCGCCGCCGAGCCGCGCGGCGCGGCGCTGCTGCAGCGCCTGTACCTCGACAGCCCGCGCTTCGCCGACCTGGCCACGGTCCCCGAGGCGGTGCGCCACCTGCTCGCCGAGCGTGCGCTGGCCGACGGCGACCTGCGCCTCGCCTCGCGCCTGCTGGCCGGGCTCGACGCCCCGCCGGATACCGCCGACGGCTTCGCCTGGCGCCTGCGCCGGGTGCGCGTGCTGGTGCTCGGCGGCGACCCGGCACGCGGCGCGCTGGAGCTGGGCCGGCTGGTCGAGGCCGACCCGGTCGCCACCACGGCGCAGTTCGAGCGCGTGCTGCAGGTGGTGTTCGACCTGCAGACCGTCGGCGAGCACGCCGCGGCGATCGCGCTGCTCGAGCGCCTCGGGCCGCTGGCCGCCGACGACCGCCAGCGCCGCGAGCTGCCGTTCTGGGTCGCCGACTCGCACCGCGCCGCCGGGCGCCCGCTGGAGGCGGCACGCGCCTACCTGCGCTCGGCCACCCTGCTCGACCCGTTCGCGCTCGACGAGTGGGCGCAGAGCGCCCGCTACCAGGCCGCCAAGTCGCTGGCCGCCGCCGGGCTGGTCGCCGATGCGCGCAACCTGTTGCAGATGCTGCTCAACGCCACCCGCGACCCGGGCCGCCGCGCGACCCTGCAGCGCGACCTGCAGCAGCTCTGGCTGCTCGAGTAGCCCGCCGGCGCGGGAAACGCGCTAGCATCCCGGGGTAACCGGCCCACCGCAGCAGACCCCCGGTTCGCGCCATGCCCCAGCCCCCGACCGAGCCCGCCTACAGCGCCGTGGTCGCCAGCCCGGTCGGGCCGCTCGGCATCGTCACCGCCGGCGGCGCCGTCACCGACCTCGACTTCCTGCCGGCGCGCCACCCGCTGCAGGCCGCCAGCGGGGCCCTGGCCGCCACCGCCGCGCGCCAGCTGGCGCGCTACTTCGACGACCCCGAGGCGCCGTTCGAGCTGCCGCTGCACGAGCGCGGCACCCCGTTCCAGCGCCGCGTCTGGGCCGCGCTGCGCGCGATCCCGTGCGGCCAGGTGCGCAGCTACGGGGCGCTGGCCGCCGCGCTCGGCAGCGGCCCCCGGGCGGTCGGCGGCGCCTGCCGCGCCAACCCGGTCGTCATCGTCACCCCGTGCCACCGGGTGATCGCCGCCGGCGGCCGGCTCGGCGGCTTCGCCGGCGCCAGCGCGGGCGCGCCGCTCGACTGCAAGCGCTGGCTGCTGGCGCACGAGGCCGGCGCGCGGTGAACGACGGCGACCGCGCCGTGCTCGAGCAGTTCCTCGACGCCCTGTGGATGGAGCGCGGGCTCAGCGAGAACACGCTGGCCGCCTACCGCGCCGACCTCGGCGGCTTCGCCCGCTGGCTCGACGGCCACGGCGGCACGCTGGCGCGCGCGCGGCGCGACCAGCTGCAGGCCTACCTCGCCTTCCGCGTCGGCGGCGGCGCACGGCCGCGCACCACCGCCCGGCTGCTCTCCGCGCTGCGCCGCTTCTACCGCCACCAGGTGCGCCTCGGCCGGCGCAACGACGACCCCAGCGCGCGCATCGATGCCCCGCGCCTCGGCCGGCCGCTGCCGAAGACCCTGACCGAGGCCGAGGTCGAGGCGCTGCTCGGCGCGCCCGACAGCGCCACCCCGCTCGGGCTGCGCGACCGCGCGATGCTCGAGCTGCTCTACGCCACCGGGCTGCGCGTCTCCGAGCTGGTCGGCCTGCGCATCGAGCAGGTCAACCGCCAGCACGGCGTGGTGCGCGTGCTCGGCAAGGGGCGCAAGGAGCGGCTGGTGCCGCTCGGCGAGGAGGCGCTGGAGTGGCTCGAGCGCTACCTCGCCGAGGCGCGTCCCGGGCTCAACCGCGGCAGCGCCGACCCGCACCTGTTCCTGACCGCGCGCGGCGGGCCGCTGACCCGGCAGGCCTTCTGGTACCTGGTCAAGCGCCACGCGCAGGTGGCCGGCATCGTCCACCCGCTGTCGCCGCACACGCTGCGCCACGCCTTCGCCACCCACCTGCTGAACCACGGCGCCGACCTGCGCGTGGTGCAGCTGCTGCTCGGCCACAGCGACCTGTCGACCACGCAGATCTACACCCACGTCGCCCGCGAGCGGCTCAAGCAGCTGCACGCCACCCACCACCCGCGCGGCTGAGCGCGCGGCCGCGTAGGCCGCGGCCGACAGCGCTGTCGGGGCAGGCTGAATCGACTGTCGGCGCCGCCCGCACGGCACCCGGTCCCAGCGCCGGATGGCAACCCCATCAGGCTGTTTTAATTGAATTAATTGGATTATCTCGGGCCCGCGCCAGCGCCTCGCCGCGGCCTTGCCCGGGGCTTGTGGCCGCGTCCGCGGCCGCTATAGTCAGGCCACCCCGACAGGGGCACGGCCACGGAGGGCCGGGCCCGCCAGGGACGGCGGGGCAGCCGCGCCACGGAACGGCGCGGTGCGCAGGGCGACGGCACGGAGGCCGGCAGCCGGGCGCGACGGCGGCAGGACGCCGCCACCGGTCGCCACGGGACCGGGACGGCCGCCACGGACGGCGGCGACAGACGGCACGGGATGCCAGGCGACCACGAGCGGCCTTCGGGCCGCTCGCCTTTTTCCCGGTAGCGCAGGCCCGGCGAACCCGGCGGTTCACCCCTGCGGGTCGGGCTTCAGCCCGACAAGGCGCCGCGTCGGG
>DATCZX010000025.1:0-2454 GCA_036525695.1 Gammaproteobacteria bacterium
GTCAACGCCGAGCCGCTGCCGCCGAAGCAGTTCAAGGGCATCGCGCGCGAGGTGATCCCCTACGCGGTGCGCTCGGCGGTGGCGGAGGAACGGCAGGAGGCTTCGGCTTCCCGCATCGAGCGGCAGAGCCCCGGGATGCGCCTGTTCGTCGATCCCGACGGGATGGACGACGCGGCGGTGGCGCAGGCACGCAGCCTGCTGGAGGATGCGCTCCAGGTGCTGCGTGCACGCGGCGGCGGCTAGCGGCCGGCAACGCCCCGCTGGCGCTGGTGGGGCATCGCGCCTCGCGTTCTTGTCAGGTATCGCTGTTGGGCACGCTGCGCTTTGCCCAACCTACAGCTACGGTGCTGGCACGGCCAAGTAGGATGCGGTGAGCCTGCGAACCGCATCGCCGACCCCGAGGATCGCGGTGCGGTTGCTGCGTCACCGCGCCCTACGCGGCTGCCCAGGCGGCCCGATGCGTCGCATGCCATGAACGCCACGGAACCTGCCCTGCAACCGCTGCTGCGTGCCAACCGAGACCGGACGATGACCGCCGAAACTCTACCCGCCCACCAGCAACGCGACCTCGCCCGCCACCGTGCAGCGGCCACCGGCCTGCTGCTGCTGATGGTGCTGCTGCAGGTGGCGCTGCGCCTGGTCGACGACCCCGGTTTCTGGACCCGCCTGCTGATCGCGGCGAGCGAGGCCGGCATCGTCGGCGGGCTGGCCGACTGGTTCGCCGTCACCGCGCTGTTCCGGCGCCCGCTCGGCCTGCCGATCCCGCACACCGCGCTCGTGCCGCGCAACCAGGAGCGCATCGGCCGCAGCCTCGGCAGCTTCATCTCCGGCAACTTCCTCAGCGAGCAGGTGGTGACCCGCAAGCTCGCCGAGACCGACGTCGCCGCGCACCTCGGCGACTGGCTGGCGCAGCCACGCAACGCCGCCTTCCTGACCGACTACGCGTTCGCCGCGGTGCCCTACGTGGTGCAGTCGCTCGACGACGCGGCGCTGCGCCGGCTGCTCCAGGAGACGCTGCGCGGCCGGGTCGAGCAGCTCGACCTGGCCCCGGTGCTGAGCCGGATGCTGGCGCTGCTGCTGCAGAGCGGCCGCCACCGGCCGCTGTTCGACAGCGCGCTGCGCCAGCTGCGGGCCGCGCTGGAGGCGCACCGCGAGGAGCTCGAGCTGCGGGTCCAGGAGCAGAGCCGCTGGTGGGTGCCGAAGGCGATCGACCGGCGCATGGCGCGGATGCTGGTCGACGGCGTGGTGCAGCTGCTCGACGACCTGGCCGCCCCGGAGCACCCGGTCAGGCTGCGCTTCGACGCCGCGGCGGCCGAGCTGATCGAGCGCCTCGAGCGCTCCCGCGGCTACCGGCTGCGGGTCGAGGAGCTCAAGCGCTGGCTGCTCGGCCGGGTCGAGGCGCAGGCCTACCTGGCCGACGCCTGGGGCGAGATCAAGGCCCTGCTGCTGGCCGAGGTGGCGACGCCGTCGTCGCGGCTGCGCCGCGTGGTCGAGGATGCGCTGGCCGGGTTCGGCGGCCGCCTGCGCGAGGAGGCGACGACCCGCGCCGAGGTCAACCGCCGGCTGGAGACCCTGGTGATCCACCTGGTGCTGCCGTGGCGCGACCAGATCGGCCACTTCATCGCCGAGGTGGTGCGCGGCTGGGACGCGCGCGAGCTGGCCGAGCGGCTGGAGCGCGAGGTCGGCCGCGACCTGCAGTACATCCGGGTCAACGGCACGCTGGTCGGCAGCCTGGTCGGCGCCGTGCTGTTCCTGCTGGTGCAGGCTTTCGCCTAGGCCGACCGGCGAGCCTCGGGTTGCCAGCGCGGTGTACCGGCGACGGGACAATCGTTATCCTGCCACCCTGCTGTAATTATCCGTCGAACCTATGCGCCACTTCACCGCCCGCTGGTTGCTCCTGCTCCTGCTGTTCGCCCAGGTGGCCGCGGTGCGCGCCTCGTTGTGCGACGTGGACGACAACACCGCGCAATCGGCACTGTCCGACGGGCTGCTGGCGTTGCGTTACCAGCGCGGCTTCAGGGACGCGGCGCTTACCTCGCGAGCGCTGGGCAACGGCCCCGGCCGCAGCGCGGAGGAGATCGCCGACCACCTGGCCCAGAACCCGGGATTCTTCGACCTGGACCGCAACGGCCGCATGGACGGCCTGGCCGATGGCCTGGTGCTGCTGCGCTACCAGTTGGGGTTCCGCGGAGAGCCGCTGACCGGCGGCCTGCTCGGCGCCGACGCGCTGCGCAGGCACCCGGCGACCTACAGCGCGCTGCTCGACTTCGCCTGCAAGGGTGTTTCCCTGCCAGGCATGAGGTGGTACGACGTACTTGAGGGCGTTTGCACCGAGTGCCGCTGGGGGCAAGGCTCCTGGCAGCAACAGCAGCAGTAGTCGCAGCTGGGAGCGGCGACCTACAGACGAGTGAAGGACTGGATCGTGACATCCAGCACCGGGTTGCACTTGGGGCT
>DATCZX010000026.1:0-5892 GCA_036525695.1 Gammaproteobacteria bacterium
GTTTTTTGGCCCCCGCCCCCCGGCCGCGGGCCTCCCCTCGCTCACCGCCCGCGCCGGGGGCCGGGGGGCCGCCGCCGGGGTGGCACCGTCGGGGGTGGTTTGGGGCGCCGCCCCGCCCGACCCCGAACAGCCCCGAACAGCCGCCTCAGCCGTAGGGTGGCAGCAGCCTACGGAAGCCGTGGGCGAGCACGATCAGGATGAACAGCAGGTTGCGCAGCAGCACCGCGAGCGGGTTGAGCCCGGGCGGGCGGCGGGCGACGCCGAGGCCGTCGACCGCGGCCAGGGTCAGGGCCAGGTCGCGCAGCCAGCGGGTCGAGCGCGGCCAGTCGCGCACGCCGTCCAGCCACTCGCGCGGGATGCCGTCGGGCCCGCAGCCGGCCCCGACGATGCCGCCGACGATCGCGCCGACGGTGTCGGTGTCGCCGCCGCAGTCGAGCACCTCGTGCAGCGCCGCGGCGAAGTCGCGCGGGTGGCGCAGCACGATCAGCGCGGCGACCGGCACGGTCTGGTTGACGAAGCCGCTGACGCCGCGACCCATGCCGTGCGCGGCGCAGTGCTCCGCGGCGCTCTGCCCGGCCCGCTGGCTAGCCAGAGCGCTGCGGCAGGCGGCGGCGAAGTCGTCGTCGCCGGCGGCCGCCGCGTCGAGCAGCGCGGCCAGCGCGGGTGCCGGGTCGCCGGCCTCCGTGTTGGCCGCGGCGAGGTCGGCGACCAGCCGCGCGCCGGCCTCGGCGCGCGGGTCGGTGTGGGTCAGCCGGGTGCAGGCGCGCACCAGCGCGTGGCGCAGCTCCACGTCGTCGCGCGCGTGCACGCCGAGCAGCGCGCTGCGCATCGCCGGGCCGTTGCCGGCGCTGTGCACGCCGCTGCGCCCGGGCGGGAAGCCGAGCCACGACTTGACCAGCGCGCGCAGCGTCGCCAGGCCGATCCCGGCCGGCAGCCCGAGCAGCCACCAGCGCAGCCGCCGCGCCAGCCCGCGGGCGAAGCGCTCGGGGTCGCGGCCGGCCTCGACCAGCGCCTGGGCGACGCAGGCGGCGTGCTCGGTGTCGTCGGAGAGCATCCCGGTGCCGGGCAGCAGGCGGTGGCGGACGGTCCCGCCGGTGAGCCGCGCGATGCGCTGCGGCGACAGCCCCTCGAGCGGCAGCGCCAGCGCATCGCCGACCGCGCTGCCGAGCAGGCAGCCGGTGTAGGCGTCGGCGTGCAGCAGCCGTGCCGGGTCGGGCGCGACCTCGCTCCCGGCGTCGGGGACCGCCGCCGCGGCCAGCGCGGCGTGCTCGATCACCAGGTCGTAGCCGGCGTAGTCGCGCGCAGCGGCCTGTGCCTGGCCGACCAGCCACGGTTCCCACGCGGCGACCGGCTCCGGCAGCGCGTGGCTGGCGCTGCTCCCAGGGGCCGGGTCACGGTCGAGCGAGAGCAGCGTGCCGGGCGGCAGGGTGACCTGGTGGCCGCCGCTGAACGGCGCGCGGTAGCTGACCGCGCAGGTGCAGGGCAGCGGCCGCGTCACGCGGAAGCGGCCGCGAGGGGGAGGGGGGGTGCTGCTTTCCATGCGGCTGGCAGTGGGGGTCAGAGTAGATTCAGTCCAAGTCTACTCTGACCTCTCGCGGCGCGGCGCGCTTCAGCTCCCGGGCGGGCGGTACTTGCCTTGCCTGGCGCAGGCCTCGTCGATCTCCGCCGGCGTCATCAGCACCGTGGTGGTGACTCGACCTGCGCCGCTGGCGCCGACCAGCATCGTGCCGGCCGCCGCGCTCGCGTGGTCCGGCAGCTCGGCGATGCAGAAGCTGTCGCTGCTGCCGAAGGCGAAGTACATCGTCTCCAGCTTGCCGCCGAGCGACTTCATCAACTGGGCCACCGCCTGCTTGCGCTTGGTGCCGCCCTCGGCGAGCACGCCGCGCGTACCTTCGGCGGTGAACGAGACCTGGAACAGGTACTTGGGCATGGTTTGCCTCACCAAGTGTGGGCCCTGCCGGCGTTCCGGCGAGGGTTGGTCAAGCGTAGACGGTGCGCCTGCCCGGCAAATGGGTGCGGGTTGCGGGGTTACTTCTCGCGCATCTCGCGCGCGGTGCTGCCGTCGGCGCTGCCGTCGGCGTAGTGGGCGTAGGCCGCGACGTAGAACGCCGCGGACGCGCCCTGCGCGCGCACCGAGTCGCGGGCGCGCATGGTGTCGAGCCAGCGGGCCAGCACGGCGCAGTCGTCGGGCAGGCGGAAGCCGCGGTAGTGCTCGAGCACCGGGAAGCGCTCGAAGAACGGGTAGCAGGCGAGGTCGGCGAGGGTCAGCTGGGTGCCGCACCAGAAGGGCCCGCCGCTGCCGCCCGGGCCGTCGCGCTGCATCTCGCGCAGCGTGTCGGCCAGCCGTGCGGCGACCTGCGCGCGCCGGGTGCCGGTCTCCGCCAGCAGCAGCTTGTAGTAGAGCGGGGCGAAGTAGTCGTTGGCGTGGTTCACCGCGATACGCACCCGGGCGCGCGCCAGCGGCGTCGCCGGCAGCAGCGGCGGCTCGGGGTGGCGCTCCTCGAGGTACTCGTTGATCACCGCCGACTCCCACACCAGGTCCTGGCGATGGCGCAGCAGCGGCACCTTGCCGGTCGGTGACAGCGCCAGGAACCAGTCCGGGGTCTGCTGGATGTCGATCGCGACCAGCTCGAACGGCAGGCCCTTCTCGTGCAGCAGCAGCCGCGTGCGCTGGGCGTAGGGGCAGCTGGGGGTGCTGTAGAGCGTGATCTGTTCCACGCGGGTCTCCCGGGTCGCGAACTCGGCCTGCGCGGCAGTTTACCCCGGCGGTACCGCGTCCCGGCTCGCGCCGGCACGTTGCGGCAGCGTCAGCGTGACGCGCAGGCCGCCGAGTTCGGGCGAGCGCGAGAAGAGCAGCGCACCACCGTACTGCGCGACGATGTCGCCGGCGATGGCCAGGCCGAGGCCGTGGCCGGCGACCGCCTCGTCGAGGCGCTGGCCGCGGCGCTGCAGTTCGCCCAGCCGCTCCGCCGGCACCCCGGGGCCGTCGTCCTCGATGCTCAGCTGCAGCTGTCCGGAACCCTGCTCGGCACGCACCCGGATCGCGCCGACGGCCCACTTGCAGGCGTTGTCGAGCAGGTTGCCGAGCAGCTCGTAGAGGTCGTGACGGTCGACCGCGACCGCCGCCGCGGGCGGCAGCGCGACGTCGAAGCGCAGCCCGCGCTCGTGGTAGAGCCGGGCCAGCGTCTGCTGCAAGTCGGCGACGGTCGCGCCGAGGTCGACCGCCTGCCCGGGGGCCGCGTAGCCGACCACGCGCGCGCGGCGCAGCTCGCGCTCGATGCTGGCGCGCAGCCGCTCGACCTCCGCGGCCAGGGTCGCGCGCAGTTCCGCCTGGTCGCGCAGCGCAGGGGCGTGCTCGAGCTGGGCCAGCACCGCCAGCGGCCCCTTCAGCGCGTGGGCCAGGTTGCCGAGCGCCTTCTGCGAGCGCTCGGTACGCCGCTGCAGCGCGCCGGCGACGCCGTTGAAGGCAGTGACCAGCGGCGCGATCTCGGCCGGCCCGTGCCCGGCCAGCGTGGTCACCTCGCCGAGCTCGAGCCGGCGCAGCTCGGCGCGGGTCGCCTCCAGCGGGCGCAGCGCGCGGCGCAGCACCCCCTGCTGCAGCGCCAGCAGCGCCAGCAGCAGCAGCGCGTTGGCGCCGGCGTAGCGCCACTGGAAGGCGTCGAGCGCGCTCTCCAGCGAGGTCAGGTCCTCGGCCACGCTGATCTGCAGCGGCTGCTCCTGGCGCCGGTAGGTGGCGCTGAAGGCCAGCAGCGGCTGGCCGCGCGGCCCGGCGAGGTGCGCGCTCCCATCGGCCAGCGGCGGCAGGGTCTGGTCCCACAGCGAGCGCGAGCGCAGCTCGCGGCCGGCGACGCGGACCACGTAGTAGTGGCCGCCGAACGGGCGCTGGTAGAGCGGGAGCGCCGCGCCCTCGGCGAGCCGCGGGCCGTCGGGGCCGGACTCGAGCGCGGCGAGCAGCGACTCCGCGTCGTGCTGCAGCCGGGTGCGGGCCTGCTCCTCGGCCAGGCTGCGCACGCTGCCGACCAGCAGCAGGTGCAGCGCCAGCAGCAGCAGCGCGGTGCCGGCGCCGAGCCCGAGCGCCAGCTGGCGGCGCAGCGACCTCACCCGGCGCGGTCCCGGAACAGGTAGCCCTGGCCGCGCCGGGTCTCGATCACCGCGGCGCCGAGCTTGTCGCGCAGGCGGCGCACGTAGACCTCGATGACGTTGCTGTCGCGCTCCTCGGCGTAGCCGTAGGCGTGCTCGTAGAGCTGCGTGCGCGACAGGATCCGGCCCGGGTGCAGCATGAACACGCGCAGCAGGCGGAACTCGGTGCCGGTCAGCTCGAGCGGGGTGCCGCCGGCCGGGATCACCTGCTGGTGCTCCTCGTCGAGGGTGAAGCCGCCGGCCTGGAGCCGGCCGGAGGCCTGGCCCTTGTGCCGGCGTACCACCGCCTGCAGCCGCGCCAGCAGCTCCGGAAACTGGAACGGCTTGGCCAGGTAGTCGTCGGCGCCGGCCTTCAGTCCCTCGACCTTCTCCTGCCAGCTGTCGCGCGCGGTCAGGATCACCACCGGCACGCCGTTGCCCGCGCTGCGCCACTCGCGCAGCACCTCGAGCCCCGGCCGGCGCGGCAGGCCGAGGTCGAGGATCACCGCGTCATACGGTTCCTCGGCGCCGAGGTGGGCACCGTCGACACCGTTGTCGGCGACGTCGACGGCGTAGCCGGCCTCGGCCAGCGCCGCGCGCAGCCCTTCGACCAGCGCGGCGTCGTCCTCGACCAGCAGCAGCCGCATCAGTCGCGCTCGACCTTCTGCCGCAGCAGCGTGCCGTCGGCGGCGTCGAGCTCGAGCTCGAGCACGCGGCCGTCCGGGGCCAGCAGCTCGAGCTCGTAGACCGGGCGCCCGTCGCGCTCCTCGAGCTCGGCCTCGAGCACCCGCCCGTCGAGCTCCGGCGGCAGGCGTTCGAGCAGCTCGGCCAGCGGCAGCACGCGGCCCGCCTCGACCCAGGCACGCGCCCGCGCGTGGTCGTCCCGGGCCAGGGTGGGCGCTGCGGCCAGGGCCAGCGCGAGCAGCAGCGGGAGCGTGCGTGAGTGCATGCCGGCAAGCATAGCGGCGGCGCCTCAGTCGTCCCAGCGGCCGTAACCCGCGATGGTGATCTCGCGCTCGCGGAACGAGCCCGTCGCCGCCTGGGTGTGGCACGCGGTGCAGTTGGCGAAGCTGCCGACCTCGGGGTTGCCGGCGACCAGCCGCGCCGGCAGCTCGTCGTGCTCGCGCTGGAACCACGGGGTCAGCGTGATCCGCGGGGTCCCGCTGGCGGCGGTCGCGCGGTCGTTCCAGCCGGCGTTGGCCAGCACGAACTCGCGCAGCTCGCGCGCCAGCGCCGGGTCGAGGCTGGCGTTGTCGCCGAAGTGGTCGGCGAGGCCGTCGAACACGCGGTTCCAGTCGGCGCGCGACAGCATCCCCGGCGGGTAGGCGAGGTGGCAGCTGCCGCACTCGTCGCGGTAGCGCGGGTTCTCGGCGGTGACCAGGCGGGTGCGCGCGTCGTCGTCGTCGCGGCCGTGTCCCTGGAACCACCCGCCGCGGCTGTCGCTGCGGTGGTCGTCATCGCGTTCCTTGCCGTCGGCCCAGCCTTGCGAGCAGCCGCCGACGAGCAGCGTGGTGGCGAGCAGGGCGCTCAAAGTCAGCAGTTTGGTCTGCATGTGCGTGATCCTCGGGGGTGGGGTTACTGGGTGCGCAGCCAGGCGAGCAGGTCGCCCTTCTCCTGCGCGGTGCATTCGCGGCCGACGGTCCAGTCGCAGTTGCGCCTGAACCACTTCTCGATCTCGGCCGTGTCGGTCAGGCGCCGCGGGTTGGCCGACGGCGCCAGCGGCTCGATCGGCTTGCGCGTGCGCAGGTGGCGGCCGGCGCTGCGCAGGTCGCT